>JBBRRL010000021.1:0-11737 GCA_038200775.1 Nitrospirales bacterium | reverse complement strand
TACCCCATTGAGCAGGCTTTGTTTGGCCCTGAGAGCCTTTTGAAAGGCAGCAATCTCCTCGAGATTCTTTCGCTCACGTACGCGAACGTTGACGAGGACTTGAGGTAGGAGCTTTACACAGGCCGCCAGCTCGGACAGCTGCTTGCCGCTCCTTCGCATGACACTCATCAACTGTAGAGCCGAGATTAATCCATCTCCCGTTGTACTATGATCCAAAAAAATGATATGCCCGGACTGTTCTCCGCCAAAGTTGTAGTCTTCCTTCAGCATGTTCTCCAAGATGTAGCGGTCCCCCACGGAGGTACGCACCAGCTTGATCCCGGCCCGACCCATGCTCTGCTCGAGACCCACATTGCTCATCGTCGTCGTCACAAGCGTCTTGCGGGCGAGCCGATCGCGCTCCTTGAGGTCAAGCGCCAGTATTCCGAGGATCTGATCACCGTCCACGACCCGCCCATCTTCTGCAACAAACACTGCGCGGTCGGCATCTCCGTCGTGCGCGATACCCAAAGCGGCCCCCTCGCTTTTGACTGTCTCTTGAAGCAGGCGCGGGTGCACGGCACCGCAGTCGCGATTGATGTTGGTCCCGTCGGGATGGTCACCGATGACGGTGACGCGCGCTCCGAGTTCCCGGTAGATATGGGGCGCGACTTTATACGCGGCGCCATGCGCGCAATCGACCACCACAGGCATGCCCTCGAGATCAAAACGCTTCGGAAGTGACTGCTTGACGAACTCGATGTATCGGCCTTCCGCATCATCGATGCGAAATGCCTTGCCGATTTCAGAAGCAGTGGGCCGGAGTGAATCAATGCGATGGGAAATTACTAGATCCTCAATCTGTCGCTCAAACTCATCCGGGAGTTTAAGTCCCTCGCGTGAGAAGAACTTGATACCGTTATCCTCGTACGGGTTATGTGAGGCTGAGATCATCACGCCGGCATCCGCACGAAGACTTCTGGCAAGAAACGCGACGGCAGGAGTCGGTAATGGTCCCACCAGCAAGACATCAACGCCCATGGAGCAGATCCCGGCCGTGAGCGCCGACTCGATCATGTACCCCGAGAGCCGGGTATCCTTGCCTATGACAATGCGATGCCGCCCCGGGCGCGTTTTAAACACATAGGCCGCCGCGCGCCCCAGCTTGAGTACGACTTCGCTCGTGATTGGTTCGACATTGGCCACGCCTCGCACGCCGTCCGTCCCGAACAGCTTCGGGATTGAAAGACCCTTGGCTCGTTTCATATCCGCTCCTTTTACAGGCCCTTTCATGGAAACGAAAGCCTTTGGCCTGCTGCGCGAATCGACTGGGCGACATGGATCACTTGTCTCATCTCCGCCACTGCATGAACCCGTATCACATTTGCGCCGTTCAGCACTGCGGCGGCAACGGCTGCGGCCGTCCCCCACTCCCTTTCTAAAACAGTCCGCTGCAACAGCGATCCGAGGAAGCCCTTCCGCGAAGGGCCGACGACGATAGGTCGTCCGAGCCCGCTGAACAACGACAACTGCCCGAGCAATGTCAGATTGTCCTCAAGTCGTTTCCCGAAGCCAAGACCGGGGTCTACGGCAATCATGTCAGAATCAATCCCGCTATTGATCGCAGCATTGGTACGGCTCTGTAGGAAATTATACACCTCTTCGGCGACATCTATGTACGAAGGATTCACCTGCATCGTCGCCGGCACCCCACGCATGTGCATGAGTATGACCCCAGCACGCTGGCGCCGTACGACCTCGGCCATGGCAGGATCATCCTGAAGCGCACTGATATCATTCACAATCGAGGCCCCGAGATCAAGGCAGGAACGGGCGACCTCAGATTTTGTGGTATCTATCGAGATAGGGACCCGGATTTGCTTCGACAATTTCGCAAGGACCGGTGTCACACGACGGAGCTCTTCTTCGAGAGGGATGGGCGTCGCGCCAGGCCTCGAAGATTCTCCTCCGATGTCCACAATATCAGCGCCTTCTTCAATCATCTCGAGGGCGCCTTCCACGGCATGCTCGACATCCTGAAAGCGGCCGCCGTCAGAGAACGAATCGGGCGTCAGGTTGAGGACAGCCATGACGAGCACCCGCTCCCCTATCGGAAGCAAATGTTCCCTGGCGAGCCATCTCTGAGGTTGAGGCTGATCCACGTCGTCCTTTCACTGTCTCGCTAGGACACAGGCTGGACCAGAAACGTGACATAGAAAAGGAGTGGCAACCGAGGCGTCGCCGCTCCGGGGGAAGATCAGGCGGGAACCACTTGGGGGATGTGTGACATCGCACCCTGGATGATGGTATCGATCTCAGGCGCGTCCAGGACTTCTTTTTCCAGGAGTGCCTCGGCAAGGGCCTTGAGCGCCGCCATATTCTCAACCAGGATTCGCTTAGTGCGCTGGTAGTTCTCCGTCACCAGCCGCTTGACCTCGGTATCGATCTTAATAGCGATATCTTCGCTGTAGTCCCGCCGCGTCGCGATTTCGCGCCCCAGGAAAATCTCTTCGTCCTTTTTCCCGTATGTCAGGGGTCCCAGGTCTTCACTCATTCCCCACTCGCACACCATCTTGCGAGCAAGATCGGTCGCGCGCTCAAGATCATTGCCGGCGCCCGTGGTCACCTGATTGAAAATGAGTTCCTCGGCGACTCGACCACCCATGAGAATAGCCAGGGTGTTATAGAGAAAGTCTTTGGTATAGCTGTGACGGTCATCCGTCGGCAATTGCATGGTGAGCCCTAACGCGCGCCCCCTCGGAATGATGGTCACTTTGTGCACAGGATCGGTGCCGGGCAGTAAGCGGGCCATCAAGGCATGGCCGGCTTCGTGATAGGCCGTGGTGCGCTTTTCTTCGTCCGTCAGGACCATGCTCTTGCGTTCGACGCCCATTAAGACCTTGTCCTTCGCAAACTCAAAGTCTTTGAGCTCGACCATGGTCTTATTCAGGCGCGCTGCGAGAAGGGCCGCTTCGTTCACAAGATTTTCGAGGTCGGCCCCTGAAAATCCAGGCGTCCCGCGTGAAATGATCTCAAGATCGACATCTTTCGAGAGGGGGACCTTCTTTGTATGTACTTTCAAAATCTCGGTCCTGCCCCGTACATCCGGGCGATTCACGGTGATCTGACGATCAAAACGGCCGGGCCGCAAGAGCGCAGGATCCAGAACATCAGGCCGGTTGGTCGCCGCAATCAGGATCACGCCTTCAGTCGTATCGAAGCCATCCATCTCTACCAGTAGCTGGTTCAAGGTCTGCTCGCGCTCATCGTGGCCGCCGCCGAGCCCGGCGCCCCGCAGCCGACCGACAGCATCGATCTCGTCAATGAAGATAATGCACGGGGCGTGTTTTTTGCCCTGTTCAAAGAGATCGCGAACTCGCGACGCCCCCACGCCGACAAACATCTCCACAAAATCAGATCCACTAATGCTGAAGAAGGGTACACCCGCTTCCCCGGCGATCGCCTTAGCGAGGAGGGTTTTACCGGTGCCCGGAGGCCCCACGATCAACACGCCTTTGGGGATCCGCCCTCCCAGTTTTTGAAATTTATGCGGGTCTTTAAGAAATTCGATGATTTCGACCACTTCGTCTTTCGCCTCGTCAATGCCGGCCACATCAGAAAATGTTATTTTCTTCCGGTCTTCGGTGAGGAGACGCGCCCGACTTCGGCCAAAGGACAAGGCCTTGTTGCCTCCGACCTGCATTTGGCGCATAAGAAAGAACCACAGGCCTATAAATAGGATGAACGGCGCCCACTGGAATAAGAACGTGATATACCAGGGATTATCTTCCGGCGGCTTGGCGACAATGGCCACATTACTCTTCCGTAAGGTATCGACCAGGTCAGGATACTCGGCAGTATAGGTCTTGAAAGAGCGGCCGTCTTTCATAAGGCCATTAATATTGTTTCCGCGGATGGTGACCTCGCTGATCTCCCCCTTCTCCGCCTTGGCGATGAAATCGCTGAATTTAATGTCTTCGTCGGGAGTCTGTCCCGGTGGGCTAAAGAGATTGAACAGCAAAATCATGAAGAGGCCGACAACGACCCAAAATATCAAATTTTTAGCGCGGGAGTTCATCCCTTCTTCTCCTCACAAGACGTAGACGGATAATAGCACATAGGTCTCATGTGAGACAAGACAGACTCGCAATCCTCCGGACTAGCACGGTAGGCGGAGGCTAGTTTGTTTACCTATGCTCCCTCAGGCTCCCCGGCCTGGTCCAGGGCGGCCAGATAAGGCAGATTGCGGTATTTTTGCTGGTAATCGAGCCCGTACCCGATTACAAATTTGTTTGGGATATTGAAACCAACATAATCGATCACGACCTCTACGGTTCGCCGATCGGGTTTGTTCAATAGCGCGCAGACCCTAATTGATTTCGGATTGCGGAGCTCAAAGATCTGCCGCAGATATTGGACCGTCCGCCCGGAGTCCACGATGTCTTCAACAAGCAGAATATCCCGGCCGGCCACCTCCTCAGTAAGCTTTTCAAGAATATCGATGGTCTTCGTTTTGTCTCTCTCGACACCTGAAACGAACAGAAAGTCCACGCGTAGGGGGAGACGAATGACACGAGCCAGGTCTGCATAAAAAGCAAAGGCACCCTTGAGAATACCGATCAACAAGAGATCTTTGTCGGCGTAGTCGGCACTGATTTGTCGGCCCAATTCACGGACACGCGTGCGGACTTCTTCCTGGGTGATGATCGGCTTGCCGAAAACTTCTTCCATAACTATTCCTGGTCCTTCAGAGACAGCCTAATGAGCGTTGCGGATCCCTGTCGGGGTCGAAACCGTTCGTCCCCGCGATAACCGGCTACCCAAACGATTCCAGCGGGAGCAACGACTACAGGCACCTGGTCGCGTCGGTGCCGGGGTACCTTCTGATCGACAAAAAAATCCTGCAAGGTTTTGCGGTGCCCGTGCATGCCAAGGGGGCAAAACCAATCCCCTCGCCGTCGCGTACGCACGATCAGCTGATTGTCCTTCAGAGAACCGTCCATGGTAAAGCTCGATCGATCGTATTCCTGGCCCACGATGCAGCTTTCCGAAGAGGCCACAGCGGCATGCAGGTAACGGCCCTGACCCAAAACCACTACCCCCGGAACCGGCAGCGCCTCACCACCGGCCCACGATGGCTTTTGAAGGCTACTAAGGAGGCTATCGGAAGGATCGTACACAAAAAGTGCCTCACGCCCCGCTCGTAACACCCGAATCCCCGCGGGCAGATGCACACTGCCATCGCCGTGATTGCTCGCAATTGATTGAAGCACTAGGGTCACGTGGCGATAGGTGAGGCCATCAGACGTTCCTCGCAACAGATACCAGGCCCGTCGCACGAAACGCCTTTGAAGACCAAGGGAAGCTCCGGAAAAAGCGTTGGCATCGAGCAGCACCCGACCGGGCCCTGATTTGATCACAATCGCGGACCATCGGGCCTCTTCAACTTCCTGCAACAGGGCAGCATCATCCTTCAGAAGCTCTGCCGTTCGACAGAGGGCTTCCACTACACGAGGGTTGAACGCTTGGAGTTGTGGGATCAGGTCGTGCCGCATACGATTTCGCTGATATAGCGGTGTGGCATTCGAGCTATCGACGCGGTAGGTCAGATAGCGAGATGCGAGATACGCTAAAATTTCTGCCCTGCGGACCTGAAGGAAGGGCCGGATGATCATCCCTCCACGTGCCATCGGTATCCCAGCCAACCCTGCTAAGCCACACCCTCGTACGAGCCACATCAGTACCGTCTCGGCCTGATCCTCCGCCGTGTGCCCGGTGGCGACAACGCAGGGACAATGCTGCAGGCAGAGCCGTTCAAAAAATGCGTAACGACAATCCCGTGCTTCCGCCTGGAGTGAGGTTTTTAGGAGAGCACCCGGTTCGACCCGCTCCACGTCGACCGGGATGTGCCACCGGGTCCCGAGCTCGCGAATAAAGGCTTCATCGTCATCCGATTCCGTCCCCCGGAGACCATAGTTCACATGCGCCACGCGCAATGTGACCCCAGGCAGGCGCCCGCTACTGTGTAGTTCTTGCAAGACGGCCAGCAACGCGACGGAGTCCGGGCCTCCGGAAACTGCAACCAGTAACCGCCCCGCCCTAGGAAATAAACCAAGTCGGCGGGACTCCGACCCGACACGTTGTGCCAGCGAGTCACATCCCCTGCCGTGAACCGTCGACATGGAACTATGCGGAACTCACGCGGGGCTGCGCGGCGTACAAGCTGCGCAACACATCACGAGTCCGGCCGACATCGACAGCGATCTGGCGCGTCAGGAGCGATGTGGAGTCGAAGACCATGTCCTCCCGCAGCCACTCATGAAACACCACGCCAATCTCCCGGTCATAGAGATTCTGGGCTCCCTCGAGCAAATGAGCCTCAACTCGACGCGCTCCGGGACCAAATGTCGGCCGCTCGCCGATATACGTCACCGCAGGAAGAATCTTAGAATCAATTTCTAGTTCAGCGGCGTAGACCCCATCTTGCGGCAGGACACGGCCAGGCGGCGGGAGGAGATTGGCTGTCGGATACCCAAGCGCTTCCCCTCTTCCCTCTCCTCGAACCACCCTGCCTCGAAGGACATACGCCCGGCCCAATTCAGCAGCGGCCTGTGAGACCGCCCCCCCCTGGATGAGGTCCCTGATTCGTGTCGAGCTGACCGGCAGGCCATTGACCATCACGGGGGCAATGACTCGTACGGTACAGCCGAGAGTGGGAGCGGCGTCCAGAAGAGTCTGGATCGTTCCTTGACGACCCTGGCCGAACCGGAAATTTTGTCCCACATACAACTCCCTGCATCCCAGCCCCTTACCCAGCACATCCCGCATAAACTCTAACGGGGTCTGCGCGGCAAACTCCCGCGTGAACGGAAGACGGACGACGACATCCACTCCTGCTTGCGCGAGCAGTCTTAGTTTCTCTTCCGGATCGCTCAGAAATCGTAGCTCGAGATCCGGGGCCAGGACCCTGAGCGGATGCGGATCAAAGGTAAGGACGACGACCGTGCCATCCATTTCCTGGGCACGCTGCTTGACCAGCCTGAGCACCGCCTGATGTCCCAGGTGCACACCATCGAAGTTCCCGATGGTGACAATGGGAAACGGCATCGTGGTCGTGTTCGGAAGACTCTCGATCACCTTCATCGTGATAGGACCTGCGCGGCCTCTTTGGCGAAATAAGTCAAAATCACATCGGCGCCCGCCCGCCGGATCGAGGTAAGACACTCGAGCATTGCGCGTCGTTCATCGAGCCATCCCTCTTGAACCGCCGCTTTGATCATGCTGTACTCCCCGCTCACCTGATACGCGGCGTTGGGTCGGTCAAATGCCAGCCTGGCAGCATGGATCACATCCAGGTACGGAAGGGCTGGCTTCACCATCACAATGTCCGCCCCTTCGTCGATATCCGACTTCATTTCCCTCAAGGCTTCACGGAAATTCGCAGGATCCATTTGATATGTCTGACGGTCCCCAAAGGCAGGGCTGGAGACTGCGGCTTCGCGAAAGGGAGCATACAGGCAGGACGCAAACTTTGCTGCGTATGCCAATATTGCGACGTGTTCAAACCCTTCCGCATCCAGCGCTCCACGGATTGCCCCGACGCGCCCGTCCATCATGTCAGACGGAGCCACCATGTCGGCCCCGGCTCGGGCATGGCTCAGGGCCATTCTCTTGAGGCACTCCAGCGTCTCATCATTCAGGATACGGCCGTCCTTGACGAGACCGCAGTGGCCGTGACTGGTATATTCGTCGATGCACACATCGGTGATGACGACCAATCCCGGTACATGATCTTTAATGGCCCGGACCGCCCGAGGAACGATTCCGTCGGGCGCCCAGGCCTGACTACCCATTTCATCCTTGGTGCTGGGCACGCCGAAGAGCACCACGCCCGGTATGCCCAGGCGATGTACCTCTCCCGCTTCCTTTACGACATGATCGATGGAAAAACGGAACTGTCCCGGCATCGAGGCGATCGGATGACGCACATCACGCCCCTCACAGATAAAAAACGGTGCGATCAAGTTGTCCACGGCGAGGCGGGTTTCCCTGACCATGCGCCGAAACTCATCACTCGCCCTGAGCCGCCGAGGGCGATCTTGGGGGAACGCCATCGTTATTTTCGGGGTAAATTCGTCAGGAAGACGACGAGGTCGCGGACCGAGATCATGCCGACCAGCTTGCTGTTTCGCGAAACGCCCAAGTGTCGAACATGGGACTGGGCCATAAGATCATTGGCATCCAGGAGGGTTTTATTTTCATCGATCATGACGATCGGGGCGCTCATGATCTGTTCCACCGTCCCCTTGTTCGGATCAACGCCTGCGGCCACGCACCGGCGAACTACGTCGGTATCGGTCAAGATACCGATGATCTCGGTCCCTTTCGTGACAAAGAGGCTCCCGATATTGTGATCTCGCAACTGCTCGGCGCCAATTTTAATGGTAGTATCACGATCAGCCGTCCGAATTTTTTCCAGCGCGATCATCACCGATTTAACCGGAACCATGCTGTCTCCTCCTTTTCCCCATACGCTGGTCCCACATACCCTAGACCTCGCACGATGAGGGTGCAAAATATTCTGCGATGGCCCCGGCCAAGGCCGGGACGGTGTTGGCTTTGGGTTGGATGACGACCTTCAGCCCCGCGTCCTGCGCTGTCTGCGCAGTGATGGGACCGATACAGGCAACCAGCGCCCCCTCGGTTAGCGTCCGCGCCTCCTCCGGACTGGCGAAACTTTCGATGTAGTTTTTCACAGTGGACGAGCTCGTGAAGGCCACGACCCCCACACGGCGGGATCGCAGCGCCTCGATGAGGCTTGCGACATCGGCCGCCGGTCGAACCGTTCTATACGCGACTGCGACGGTCACATCTGCGCCCTGGGCGCGAAGTTCGTCCGGCAAGAGGTCTCTCGCCACCTCAGCCCGTGGGATCAGTATCCGGCTGCCGGCAAGCTGTTCCCCGGCCAGGGCCTCAAGCAATCCCTCAGCTTGATACTGCGCCGGAATGAGATCGACCTTTAAGCGGGCCTCTGCCAAGGCCTCGGCGGTTCGTGGCCCGATGGCACAGAGACGGGCTCCGGCCAATGCGCGCGCGTCGCGCCCGGCGAGATCCATGCGTTCCAGGAAGTAACGGACGCCATTGACGCTGGTAAAAATGATCAAGTCATACCCGCCGAGCTTATCAATGGCGCGATCGAGCGAGGTCCAATCCGCCGGCGGTACGATCGCGATCGTCGGAAACGACAGCACCGCTGCGCCGTATGCCCCCAGCAGGTCAGCGAATTCTGAAATCTGTTCCTTGGGCCGCGTCACAAGCACGGTCGTCCCAAATAACGGTCTCGTTTCAAACCAGTTCAGTTTGTCCCTGAGGTTCACGACTTCACCTACGACAATAACCGTCGGTGGTTCGAGTGCCGCACGCTCGGCCTTCGTCACAATGTCCGCCAACGTGCCGACAATCGTCTGCTGTTCGGTTCGAGTGCCCCAGCGGATCAGCGCAACCGGCGTGGTGCGGGGCCGCCCAGAGGCAGTCAGATGCGCCACAATCGCCGGCAGATTCTTTAGGCCCATCAGAAACACTACGGTGCCTGCGGTCGATGCGAGCCGGTCCCATTCCATCGTGGGTGACGGTTTGCTCGGATCCTCATGTCCGGTAACGAAGGCGACACTCGATGCTAAGGTGCGATGCGTGACTGGAATCCCGGCGTAGGCAGGAACCGCGACAGCAGCTGTGACGCCCGGAACAACCTCGAAGGAGATGCCCGCATCGGCGATTGCTTCAGCTTCTTCACCACCTCGTCCGAAAACAAAAGGATCCCCGCCCTTCAGCCGAACAACGGTTTCTCCAGCCCTCGCCCGCGCAATCATTAGAGTGTTGATCTCATCTTGTTCACCGTAGCGGCCCCGTCCACGCCGGCCAACGTACACGCGTTCTGCACCGGGTTTGACGTAATCGAGTAAGGCCGGATTGGCCAAGTAGTCATAGAGGACCACATCGGCCTGCTCCAGGCACTCTTTGCCCCGCAGCGTGAGCAATTTCGGATCTCCCGGACCGGCGCCGACTAGATAGACTTTGCCTGATTTCATTCTCACCCGCCCACCAAACAAAGCTTGCTCAAGCCATTACACCCAGCCCACCCCGGAACTCGCCAAGACGAGTCCGTCTCTCCTTGGGCCTGACGATTATTAAAGGCCGCCGGGGTAGTTTCTCTTCCTAACTCCCCAAGCTTGCCCGGACAGATTTCTTTCCCCTGTCACCAACGCACCCCGCGGCTTGCCATTGCACCCAGCCGGCCCTGAAGTCATTTCGACCTATTACAAGTGAAGGCAAGGGGTGCCCCGACAGACTCCTCTCTTAACCCCCGGACGGCCGCTTTTCCATGGCACCCGCCCAGCCCCGCGGCTGCCAAGACAGGCCGCTTTTCCATGGCACTCGCCAGTCCCGCGGCTGCCAAGACAGGCCGCTCTTCCCGAGGGGCACCTGCTACTGCCGTTCGTATATCTCGTTTAGAATCTCACGTCCTCCCTGAGAGAGCAAGCGCTCGGCCAACGCTGCTCCTAGTTGAATCCCATCGCTCAGAGGGCCTTCCGAATCTCCCCGGACCACACGCCGTCCGTCCACGCTGGCGATCAATCCCTGCAGGTGAATCGTCTTGCCAATGGTTGCATGGGCGGCTATAGGAACCTGACAGCCTCCCTCCAACCGCTCAAGAAACGCTCGTTCAGTGGTGACCGCCAGTCGCGTGAAGCGATCATCGAGGCCGGCAACGATCTCTTTCACAAAATCATCATCGGCACGACCTTCCAGCCCTAATGCGCCCTGAGCGATTGCCGGCAAGCACACCTCATAGGGCAGGTATTCGGTGATCCGCTGCTCAAGTCCCAACCGCCGTAGACCGGCTGCCGCAAGTACAATGGCATCATAATCTCCCGCCTCAAGTTTGCGCAGCCGGGTGTCGAGGTTTCCCCGAAGCATGACGACGGTCAGATCGGGTCGGACGTGCAACAACTGCGACTGCCTGCGCAGACTGCTCGTGCCAATCCGGGCGCCTCGTGGAAGCTTCTCCAGAGAAAGGCCGTTACGTGCAATAAGGGCGTCCCGCGGATCTTCGCGGGCAGGAATCGATAAAATCTCCAAGCCGCTGGGCACTTGGGTCGGTACGTCCTTCATGCTGTGGATCGCCAGGTCGATCTCACCTCGCGCCAAGGCCTCTTCGATTTCCTTCACGAAAAGGGCTTTGCCGCCGATCGCCGCCAGCGGGACATCCAGAATGCGATCGCCTGTGGTCTTGATCCGCTGCAACGAGACAGACAGTCCAGGCACGAGCTCGCGAAGGCGAGTCTCCACCCATTGGGCCTGCCAGATCGCAAGAGGACTGCCTCGACTCCCAATGATGAGTTCGCGAAGAGCCTGCGCCATGACGTTATCTTCCGGGCAACTTCTCGGCCGAACCTTCCTGAATTGCCCTGGTGTTCCAGGATCCGGAGCCTTTATAGGTCGACGTGAGCATCAGGAATCCGATCATGGCCATGATCAGGACCATTAGGAAGAGCAGGTCTAACCGGAATCCCTCTCGCCTTCGGTGGTCGTAGCCGCAGTGCGGGCAGTCCGGGAGCTGTTCCCCGGGTCCGCCCCAATAACTGGCTTTGCATCGGGGACAGCTAAAGACTTGGACCCGGGGACGCGGCGCCATTATCCTCCTTCGTCCTGTGATCGTGACCTGATATCTTCGGCGTCGTCTCTCTGAGCAGACTCC
>JBBRRL010000020.1:0-11927 GCA_038200775.1 Nitrospirales bacterium | reverse complement strand
TACCGCGGTATTCGAATCGAGGACCTTGCGGCGAAAAGTACCTTTCTGGAGACAGCCTATCTACTGCTTTTTAGCCGCCTTCCAACAAGGCTGGAACTCGAGAAATTCACCGGAGATATTGCAGGGCACCGCCGGATTAAGTTCAAAATTGTCGACCTCATAAAGACCTTGCCTGAGCAGGGCCATCCTATGGACGCTTTGCAGGCGGCGGTGGCGGCGTTGGGGATGTTCTACCCCGGACGTAACGTGCAAGATCCCGAGAATAACTACTGGTCTGTCGTGCGATTGATCGCGAAACTGCCGACCATCGTTGCGGCATTTGCTCGGATCCGACACGGCGATGAGTACGTGCCGCCGCATGATGACCTGGGATTCAGTGAAAACTTCTTATATATGCTTTCGGAGCGCAGGCCTGATCCTGTCGTCGCGCTGGTGCTCGATCAGTGCCTGATCCTCCACGCCGAACACACGATGAACGCGTCCACTTTTTGCGGTCTCGTGACGGCTTCGACGCTCGCTGACCCCTACACAGTGGTGGCTTCGGCGATCGGCGCGCTCAAGGGGCCGTTGCACGGAGGCGCCAATGAAGAAGTCATCGCAATGCTGCGAGAGATCGGCACTCCTGAAGGGGTACGCCCATACCTCGCGGGGAAGCTGAAAGCCAAAGAGCCGGTGATGGGTTTTGGTCACCGAGTCTATAAGGTCAAGGATCCGCGGGCGGTGATTCTCCAACAGCTTGCGCGGGAACTCTTCGGTCACTGTGGGAAGTCTTCATTATATGCGCTCGCCGAGGAAACAGAGCGAGTGGCGCTGGAGCTATTGGGTGGCAAGAAGGTCTATCCGAATGTGGACTTTTATTCCGGCTTCGTCTATGACCAGATGGGGATTCCCATGGACACCTACACGTCAATCTTTGCCATAGCTCGCGTGACCGGCTGGCTTGCGCACTGGCTGGAACAGATGAAAGAAAACAAACTCTATCGGCCAGAGCAGATTTATGAAGGGGATCACAACCGCAGTTATTTGCCCTTAGACCAACGTTGCTAGAGTCGGAATGCTGCATCTCGGGCTTGTGTACGCCACGGTATTTGAATTACAATGCGCCCGCGCATGAACGGCCCGTAGGGGGGCCGCTTCAACACACCTAAAGCGTGAGTTTTTCATGGGGAGTGATGTGAAGCAGAATGACCCCAAGCGGCCAATGAGCGGAGCTGCTGCGGCCACGCGCACCGAGCGCGATACAATGGGGGAACTCGAGGTTCCGTCCACCGCGTACTACGGGGTGCAAACGGCACGAGCCATCGAGAATTTTCCTATCAGTAACCTCCGTTTACCACGGCCGATGCTGCGCGCCCTGGGATTGATTAAGCAAGCTGCGGCGCAGGTCAATGAGGATCTCGGTTTTCTTGAGCCGAAACTGGCGAAAGCCATTCGTGCCGCCTCCGAAGAGGTCATTGGGGGCCGGCACGACGGGGAATTTCCGGTCGATGTTTTCCAGACCGGCTCCGGAACCTCCTCCAATATGAATGTGAATGAGGTGATTGCTAACAGGGCGGCGGAGCTGCTTGGCGGCACACGAGGCGGAAAGGTCGTCCATCCCAACGATCATGTGAATCTAGGACAATCGAGCAACGACGTCATTCCCACGGCGATTCATATCGCCGCCCTGGAGGAGTTCGATCGCGAGTTATTACCCGCGCTAAAAGAGCTTAAGGAGACGCTTGACGCGAAGGCTCGCGAGTTCGATGGAATCGTAAAAATCGGGCGAACGCATCTGCAGGATGCCACGCCGATCCGGCTAGGGCAGGAATTCTCAGGGTACGCTCGCCAAATCGAGCTGGCCATCGGCAGAGTCCAAAGGGCGCGCGTCTCATTGGAAGAGCTTGCCCTCGGCGGAACGGCAGTGGGGACCGGACTGAACGCTCATCCGGAGTTTGCGCCTCGTGTGATTGCGTTATTGGCAAAGGAGACAGGGTGTGCGTTGAAGGAAGCGCAGAATCATTTTGAAGCGCAGGCTGTCCAGGATTCTCTTGTCGAGGCGAGCGGAGCGCTCAAGACTTTAGCCGTAAGCCTGATGAAGATCGCTAACGATATTCGTTGGATGGGATCGGGACCGCGTTGCGGCATCGGTGAAATTATTCTTCCGGCCACGCAACCAGGCTCGTCGATCATGCCGGGGAAGGTGAACCCGGTCATCGCCGAATCAGTCATGATGGTTTCCGCGCAGGTAATCGGCAATGATGTCGCGATTACGGCTGCGGGGCAAATGGGAAATTTTGAGTTGCTGGTGATGTTACCGGTGATGGCGCACAATCTTTTAGAATCGATTCGCCTGCTGAGCCGGGCCTCGGAAAACTTCGCGCGTCGCTGTATCCGGGACATCCAGCCAGATCGCGAACGTTGTCAGGGCGCGATCGAGGAAAGCCTGGCGATGTGTACGGCGTTGGCTCCTCAAATTGGCTATGAAGCAGCCGCTGAAATTGCCAAAGAGGCTTACAAGACAGGGCAGACCGTGCGTGAGGTGGCCGAACAGAAGAAAGTACTACCCCCTGACCAATTAAAGCATCTGCTGGATCCCTGGCGCATGACCGAGCCCGGGTTGGCCGGCGGAACACCAGGCAGCGCCGGCGGATGAGCACCCCGAAACATTTGATAGTGGTCGTGGGGGCTGGCCCTGCAGGCATGTCGGTGGTCAACGTGATGTCCAAGCGGGGCCATGAAGTCGTCATTCTGAATCGTGACGTGAAATTCGGGGGCCTTGCGGAATACGGCATTTTCCCCACGAAGCACAAGCTGCGCGGCGGTTTGAGAAAAGGCTATTGGGAAGTTCTCGCGCGCCCCAATGTCCACTATTTGGGGAATGTCACTGTCGGCAATGGGAAACATCTGACTGTGGCGGACCTGAGAGCCCTTGAGCCAAGCGCCTTGGTTTTCTCTACGGGAGCGCAGGGGACGAAGACGATCGGCGTCGAAGGTGATTCGGCCCAGGGCGTGTATCACGCCAAGGATTGTGTCTATCACTATAATCTGCTGCCTGAGTTTAGTGTTCGGCCTTTCGAAATGGGCAAGCGCGTGGCGGTCATTGGCATTGGGGATGTCATGGTCGACATAGCCCACTGGCTGGCCCGCCGCCGTTCCGTAGAAGAAGTACACGTGGTTGTTCGCCGAGGACCCGCCGAGCGCAAGTACAATCCGAAAGAAATCCGAGCCGTGTGTTCCTACATCGATGAGGCTCTCCTCCAAAAAGAATTGGATCGAGTGTCGGAGCGCCTGGCAGCGGTCGGGCAGTCACCGGAAAAGGTTTTGGCCGATATGCGATCGGAATTTGTCAAGTGCGAGTCGGCTGAAGGCCCTATGAAGATCCAATTTCATTTTCTGTCCTCACCGAAGCGTGTCCTGACGGATGCGCAGAACCGCGTTACGGGGCTAGAGATGGAGGACACCAAGCTCGAACCGAAAGGCCAAGACACCGCGGCCGTGAGCCTGAAGACCTACTACTCAGTCCCCTGCGACAGCGTCGTGTTTGCCGTGGGCGACCGAGTGGACGACAGCGTGGGACTTCCATACAAGAACGGCACCTTCATCACGTGTCCGCACAAAACCGCCAATGATCCGGATGACAGTCTATTTCAGGCCTTTGACGAGACTGCCGGAGAAGTCATTGACGGGGTGTTCCTATGTGGATGGGCAAGAAAGGCAAGCGAGGGCCTCGTTGGTGTCGCCAAACGCGATGGTGAGTGGTGCAGTGAAGTGGTCTTCCGCTACCTGGAGAACCGCCCGTTACTTGATGACGCGGACCTGAAGCAGAAGGTGCAGCGGTTGAAAACGCTCGTGGTCGAACGGCAACCCGATGTCGTACAAACTGCGGAACTCATGGCGCTCGGCGAAATGGAGCGCCTTGAAGGACAGCGCCGTGATATCGAAGAGTTTAAATTTCCGACGAACGCAGAAATGCTCACCGTGATCCGTGACAAGAAACCCCACATGAGCGAATCAGTCTTCCATTAAGTGCCATCGCCCCATTTTAATTTCTGTCGTAGCACTTCGTAAAACGTGCGCTCGGGGAAACGGATGAGTTTGGCGTAATGATCCGAGGCGCTCACCTCAATAGTGTCCTCATGTCGAAGCGAGATGCCGACCTGCCCGTCGAACGTTGCCATAGCGCCCTCTTCCCGACTTGCGATGAAGACTTCCACGGACGCATCCTGCGGAATCACAATCGGACGATTGGTCAGAGTGTGGGGACAGATCGGCGTCAGGATGACAGCATGCACTGCGGGATTGAGAATCGGCCCTCCGGATGAAAGCGAGTAGGCGGTCGATCCTGTCGGAGTTGAAATGATCAGACCGTCTCCTCGTAGCCCCGTGACGAACTGACCATTGATCCTAATCTCCATTTGAACCATTCGGGTCAGGGTTCCCTTACTCACGACCACGTCGTTCAGGACAGTCGCCCCGCCCACTTGCTGGCCGTGCCTGGAGATTCGCGCCCGCAGCATGAGACGCTCCTCGACCGTATAGGCGCCGGCGAAGATGCCCTCGAGGGCCTTGAAAATTCCGTCCGGCGTGACTTCCGTCAGAAAACCCAACCCACCCATGTTCACGCCAAGAATGGGAGTGGACCGGCCCTCTAAAAGCCTGGCCGCCGCAAGCATTGTACCGTCGCCGCCGAGCACCACCAGCAGATCTGCGATCGCGGCCATTTCACGTTTCGGGTAGGAGACAGCTTCTCCCAGAAGCTCTGCTGAAGTAGGATCAAGTAGGGGTGTGACGCCCCGACTTTTGAGCCACGGAACAAGTTCTAGCAGAAGCGCCTTCGCACCGAGAAAACCCGGCTTAATAAGAATTCCGATGTGCTTCATGGTGTCTCATTTTAACGGGGGCTTCTGAAGGGTGTCAATGACTTATGGGACGGAAATATACTTAGGTTTTTTAACTTGAGGTAGCTCAGGTCGTGCTACTCAGCAGATCATCGGTAAAGCGTGCCGACAGCGACGGACAACTCAGCCCAGAGTCTCTTGACAGTGAGGCGTGATACCGTTAGAATAACCTCAAGAATTCTCCATAAACGGCCGAGGGAATCATTAGACGGCTCGAGAGGAGACAGGATGTTCGAAAGATTCACGGATAAAGGTCGGAAAATCATCGTATTGGCTCGGGAAGAAGCCGAACGCCATCAGAATGATTATCTAGGGACCGAGCACCTCGTGTTGGCGATCCTCAGAGAGAGCGACGGGATCGCCCTCATGATCATTAAAAAGATGGGCCTGTCCTCAGAGCAGGTGCGGCTCGAAATCGAGCGCAATCTGCCTGGCGGTGGGACCACAATGACCTTTGGCGAGATCCCCTTCAGTCCCCGAGTAAAAAAAGTTATTGAGTATGCGGTCGAGGAGGCGCGCCTCCTGGGACACAATCATATCGGCGGGGAGCATCTCCTTCTAGGTTTTCTACGCGAAGAAGAAGGAATCGGGGGAAAGATCCTCCGCAGCCTCGGCGCAAATCTACTGACCGCGAGACAACTGACCGTCACCTTTCTTCGGAAGAGTTCTCCCCGCGAGCGCGACCGAAAAAGCAACACCCCCGCTCTGGACGAATTCGGGCGTGATCTGACACGGATGGCTCAGGAAGGTCTACTCGATCCGGTCATCGGGCGTGGTGATGAGATTGAGCGCGTGCTCCAGATTCTCAGCCGGCGTACAAAGAACAATCCAGTGCTCATCGGCGAAGCCGGCGTCGGGAAGACGGCGATTGTCGAAGGCTTGGCTCAGCGTATCGTCGGCACCGAGGTGCCTGACAACCTACTGAACCGCCGCGTGATCGCGCTGGATCTTGGGTCCCTCGTCGCCGGCACAAAGTATCGAGGCCAGTTCGAAGAGCGTTTGAAGGTCGTCATGAAGGAAATAGTCCAGGCGGGCAACGTCATTATCTTCATTGACGAGTTACACACCCTCGTCGGTGCTGGCGCCGCCGAAGGGTCAATCGATGCGTCGAACATGCTGAAACCCGCGCTGTCCAGGGGAGAGATCCAGTGCATTGGCGCGACGACGCTAGACGAATACCGTAAGCACATTGAAAAGGATGGCGCGCTCAAACGGCGCTTCCAGCCCATTCACGTGCAGCAGCCGAGCGTGGAAGAGACCATCCGCATTATTCGCGGCCTGCGAGACCGCTACGAGACCCATCACGGGGTTGAGATCACCGAACTCGCGATTGCCGAAGCCGTGAAACTCGCGGACCGCTACATTACCGATCGCTTCTTTCCTGATAAGGCGATCGACGTCATTGACGAGACCGGTTCGCGTGCCAAGTTGCAGACCTACGCGCTGCCGGGCGATTTGCGAGCGATGGACCAGGAACTGAAGAAGGTGGTGCGAGAAAAGGAACTCGCGATTGCGCTCCAGAACTTTGAGGAGGCGGTAAAGTTCAGGGAAGAGGAGGAACGCCTCCGAAAACTGCTGGAAGACTCCAAGCTCGAATGGAAAAAGAATCAGGAAAAGAGCAAACCGGTGATCACGAAGGAGGATGTCGCCTACGTGGTCTCGAAGATGACCGGAATTCCCTTATTTAAGCTCGAAGAGGAAGAGTCGTACAAGCTTCTCCGTATGGAAGAGGAGCTCCATAAGCGGGTCGTGGGCCAGGATGAGGCGCTTTCTGCTGTGGCGCGCGCCATCCGGCGTTCGCGAGCGGGACTCAAAGAGGCCAAGAAGCCCATCGGCTCGTTCATTTTCATGGGACCGACCGGTGTCGGCAAGACCGAGCTCGCGCGTGCGCTTGCCTCGTTCCTGTTCAATAGCGAGGATGCGTTGATCCGAATCGACATGTCAGAGTACCAGGAGAAATTCAGCAGTTCCAGATTGTTTGGCGCACCTCCGGGGTATGTCGGCTACGAAGAGGGTGGGCAGTTGACGGAAAAAGTCCGCAGGCGGCCATACTCTGTGGTGCTCTTCGATGAAATTGAAAAGGCGCATCCCGATCTGTTCAATGTGCTCCTCCAGGTTTTGGACGATGGCGTCCTGACCGATAGCCTAGGGCGTAAGGTGGACTTCAAGAACACCGTGATCATCATGACTTCGAACATCGGGACAAAGCATCTCCAGAAAGGCACATCGCTCGGGTTTCACCGAGACGACCTCGGGGAAGCGGGGCGCCGTCTGAAGGATGAGGTGATGGGCGAACTCAAGCATGCCTTTAGCCCCGAGTTCCTGAATCGCATCGACGAAGTCGTCGTGTTCCACTCCCTCGACAAGAGTCACCTGATTCTGATCGTCGATCACCTGTTGAACGAGTTGAACCAACGGCTGGTGGACCGCGGGGTTGAGCTTGATGTCTCGGACGAAGTGAAAGAGTGGCTGCTAACGGAAGGTTATCAGCCCAATTATGGCGCGCGACCGATGCGTAGAACGATCCAAAAGCACATTGGAGATCCCTTGTCTGAAGAGCTCATCAAGGGGCGGTTCCGTGAGTGCCATAAGGTCAAGGTCCTCTTGAAAGACGGTGTTCCGGCATTTGTCGAAGAAGAGGCCATGGCAAGTGTATGAGTCCGTTTGTCCACCCCTGCGAGGGAGCCTCTCGCTAAGAGGCTCCCTCCGCTGTTCATGCAGTGATTAACCTTCCTTCTCTTCCCGATCCCTCTTCTTATCGGTAGCAGTGATACTCGGCATTGAGACGTCCTGCGATGAAACGGCCGCGGCCGTCGTAGGTGACGACTCAACAATTCTCTCAAACGTGGTCTGGTCTCAACAGGACGTCCACAGCCGATTCGGCGGCGTTGTACCGGAGTTGGCGGGGCGCCGCCATATCGAGACGATCGACTATGTCGTGCGTCAGGCCCTCAGAGAGGCGGGAATCACCGCGGAGGATCTCTCAGCGGTGGGGGTAACCAGCGGCCCGGGGCTGATGGGAGCCTTGCTCGTAGGAGTGGCCTACGGAAAGGCGCTCGCTTATGCCACCCGTATTCCTACAGTGGCCGTCAACCATCTGGAAGGCCATATCAGTGCGGCGTCACTCTGTACGACGCCTGTGGCCCCTCCCTTTGTGGCCCTGATCGCCTCCGGCGGTCATACGAGCCTCTATCATGTCCAAGACTGGGATCGGACAGAGCTGTTGGGTCGAACCCTTGATGATGCCGCCGGGGAAGCGTTTGACAAGGGGGCGAAGATGTTGGGTTTGGGGTATCCCGGCGGGCCGATCTTGGACGCTCTGGCGGGGAACGGCAATCCCGCCAGACAGCGTTTTCCCAGGCCTTATCCCACGCTTTCGGATTTGAACTTCAGCTTCAGCGGTCTTAAGACGGCATTGCTCTACTTCCTGCGCGATCAAGAGAAGAACGGCCAGGTCTTTGAGATCGGCGATGTCGCTGCAGGATATCAACACGCCATTGTGGAGGTGCTTGTCGATAAGACTCTGGCGGCGGCCGCTCAGGTCGGAGTGCGTGATGTTGTCGTGACGGGAGGCGTGGCTGCGAACTCCGAGTTGCGGTCGAGGTTTTCTGTTTTAGGGCCGCCCGCTGGCTGTTGCGTGCACATACCACCGTTTAAGTTCTGCACTGACAATGCGGCGATGATTGCGGTTGCGGGATTGCGCCTGTTTCGCGCTGGCCGGAGCGCGGGTCTGGGCTATGAGCCGCAACCGCAGTGGAACCTTGGAGAGGCAGGTCCGGGCTAAGGAGAGGATTATTTCGGCGCCACACGGTAATCTCACCGGTCTGAAGCCCAGTCAGCTTCGTCGCCTCGAGCACGTGTATCGCAGGCGGGTCCCAGAGGATGCGGTCATCTCCTGGGAGGTAGCGCGATTTTGCACGTTGCTCTCACGCGAAATCGGCCGTCAGATCGCGGTGCTGATCAATCGTCGGGGCGCCGTGGAAGATGTGATTGTCGGGAATGACCGCGAAGTCATCTTGCCGGATCTGTCAGGCTATCGGCTGGGACGCCGCTCGCTCCGCGGAATTCGTATGGTCCATACCCATCTTCGCGACGAACCTCTTAGCCAGGATGATTTGACCGACCTCGCTCTTTTACGCTTGGATCTCATTGCCGCAATCGGGGTGTTGCGCGACGGAATGCCGGGTCAATTGTACGCGGCCAACATTGTCCCTCCCAACGCCGCAGGCAAACCGTACGAGGTGTGGAAAGCGATTCCGCTCCAGGACTGCCAGGTGGAACTCAGCAAGTTCCTAACCTCCCTTGAAGAGGAGATTGCGCGCTCGCGTCCTGCGCATCATGTGACAAAGGATCAGGAACAGGCGATCCTGGTCAGTGTCTCGAAACAAAGTCATGCCGATCAGGCCGACTCCCTGTTGGAACTCCGAGAGCTCGCAGGATCGGCAGGCTTGAGTGTGTTGGACACCGTGATCCAGAGGCCACAAGCCCTCCATCCCAAATACTTGTTGGGGAGCGGAAAGCTCAAGGAAGTCGTCATCAAAGCCTTGCAACACGGTGTGGACTACCTTGTCTTCGATCAGGATCTTTCTCCTGCGCAGGCGAGCTCGATCGCGGAATTGACGGAACTCAAGGTCATTGATCGCACGCAACTGATTCTGGATATTTTCAGCCAGCGTGCGCACAGCCGTGCTGGAAAAATCCAAGTAGAACTTGCGCAACTTCGCTATCGCCTTCCGCGGCTTACCGACCACGGGACGGCCCTTTCCCGCCTGGCCGGCGGCATCGGGGGACGAGGGCCGGGCGAGACCAAGCTGGAAGTCGATCGCCGGCGCGTGCGCGAGCGCGTCGGCCATCTGGAAAAACAGATCGACGTCCTCGGCAAAAATCGGCAACAGCAACGTGGGCGGCGGGTGCGTCGTAATGTCCCCGTCGTTTCCATTGTCGGGTATACGAACGCGGGCAAGTCCACGCTGCTAAATGCCCTCACCGGCAGCCACGTTCTCGTGGAGAGCAAGCCGTTCGCGACTCTGGACACGGCAAGCCGGCGCTTGCGGTTCCCCACGGAGAAAGAGGCGATTATTACCGACACGGTCGGTTTTATTCGCCATCTGCCGGACGAGCTCATGGGCGCCTTTCGCGCGACGCTTGAAGAGCTCCACGACGCCGACCTCCTGCTGCATGTGGCCGACATCAGCTCTCCGGCTCTCGAGCACCAGATTGGCGTGGTGGAGCGGATCCTTGCCGATCTTGAGATGGAGAAGGTGCCGCGGCTGCTGGTGTTAAACAAGGCTGACCAGGTGGATCGGGCGCAATCGGTGGTGTTGGGGACGCGGTTTGGTGGGACTCCGATTTCAGCCCTGCAACCCGAGACCCTGATTCCCCTGGTGAATGACCTCGAAAGGCGGCTATCAAGTTTGACCCGGGACGGTAACCCCTGCTAAGATAACGCGATTTCCAGTCAAGCGCGTATTCATCATTAGGGTCGGCTGGCGATCTATCACCGCTCCCCGTCGGGCGGTCACGCGCGCGGATTGAAAATGGCGTCACAGCTATTGGATCCTCCTCAACCAATCAACCAAGGTCGGGTTCGAGGCGAGGTATGGGTATTGGGGCCAGACTCCTGACGCGGCTCGATGAGGAGTTTGCCCATCCCGAGACGGCTCTGCACTACACAACGCCACTCCAGCTGTTAGTGGCAACGATACTGTCAGCTCAGTGCACGGATGAGCGCGTGAACCAGGTCACAAAATCCCTGTTCACTCGCTATCGCACGGCCGAGGATTATGCCAATGCCGACCGGCAGACGATGGAGCGCGAGATCCGTTCGACTGGATTCTTTCGGGCAAAGACGAATAACTTGATTGCGTGCGGCAAAGCCCTTGTGGATCGGTTCGGCGGCCGGGTCCCTCGGACCATGGAAGAACTCGTCACGCTCCCCGGAGTCGGTCGGAAAACCGCGAACGTTGTGTTGGGGAACTGCTTTGGCGTCCCGTCGGTGGTCGTGGATACACATGTCAAACGCGTCAGCCAACGGCTGGGACTGGTCGCGACCGATGATCCGGAGGTGATCGAGATGAAATTACAGAAAGTATTTCCTCGGGAACGCTGGACTCAAGGCTCGCATCAATTACTCCTGCATGGGCGGCATATCTGCACGGCACGCTCTCCAAAATGTCTTGAATGCAGATTGAATTCCTTATGCACGTGGGAGGGCAAACGAACCGCATGATCCATAGCATGACAGGATATGGACGAGCCGACGGCCGGTATAAGACCGTGCCGATCGTGGTGGAGGCGCGCTCCGTCAATCACCGGCATTGTGAAGTTGTCACGAAGCTCCCGAGACTCATGCAGCGGCATGAGGAGCGATTCAAAGCGCGCGTTCAGAGCCGTTTGAGCCGGGGCCGCATCGATGTCAGCGTAAGCTTTAACGGGGAGGGAGAAGCGAATCCAGAGGCGTTGCGCCTGGACCATGGATTGGCCCGCCAATACATGGCGCTGCTGAAAGAGTTGCAGCGCGATCTCGGCTTGAGCGGGTCGGTGGATGTGGGACTGCTCGCTTCATATCGGGACATCATTAAGACAAGTGAGCATCAGGTGAATGATCAGCGGGCGATCGCTGCCGCGGAGCGTGTCTTGGAGAAAGCTCTCGAGGCCTTGCTAGGCATGCGCCGCGATGAGGGACGGGCTCTTGCGCGTGACCTCACGGCCCGACTCAAAGACATCGAGCAGCGGATTGCCACGATCCGCCAAAGGCTTCCGCAGATTGTCCAGGAGCATACCAGCCGCCTGCAGACACGGGTGAATCGTCTGATGGAGGGATCGCCCAGCGGCCGCGGTGCGCTGGATCCGGGTCGCCTCGCCCAGGAGGTCGCCCTGCTCGCTGATCGCGGTGATGTGAGCGAAGAGCTGACCCGGTTGGAAAGTCATCTCCAGCAATTCCGTAGCTTTCTTCGAAAGCCGACGCCGGTAGGCCGCAGCCTTGATTTCTTGTTGCAAGAAATCAACCGCGAAGTTGCCACCATTGGGTCCAAAGTCGCGGACCTT
>JBBRRL010000019.1:0-12180 GCA_038200775.1 Nitrospirales bacterium | reverse complement strand
CTATTTTTCCTGAAATCTCCACACTCCGTCCCAATCCTGTGGGAGTGGACGTTCTCTGAAATGTTGGAGCCGTGCAATGAACACCTTCGAAGGACGATCCGCCGGATCGACTTTCAGGCACGCGTCAAACTGCGCTTGAGCAAGATCCCAGCTCTGACTCCGATACGACGCAAGGCCCTTCGCGAAATGATCTCTGCGTGACCCTGTCTTGTCATTTACCTGGCCTTTGCGTTCCAGAAGCTCGAAAATCCGCACAGGTTCGGATTTCCCGGCTACCTGAATATAATCCAATTCGCGCGTTTCGATAGCATCCTGGGCCATCCTCCAGGTTTCTTCGCTGATAAGCATCTGTGTGCCATACTCTTTATTCACGGCTTCTAGTCTGGACGCCAGGTTGACAGTGTCGCCGATTACGGTATACCCCTTCGAGTATTCTGATCCAATGCTGCCAACGGTGACATCACCCGTTGCCATTCCCATCCTCAAATTGATCGTCGGGAGATCCTTCCGAAGTCCCATGATGTCCGGGAGCATCTGTCGAAACGTACTCAGTTTCTTGTACTGCTCGAGAGCGGAGAGGCACGCCAGAGTCGCGTGTTCGGCGCCATCGGTGAAAGGAGGGCCCCAGAAGGCCATTATGGCATCCCCGATATATTTATCGATGATGCCGTGGAATTCTCTGATCGGTTCCGACATCAACGTAAAATATTGATTGAGGAGCTTCACAGTGCCGTCCGGCGTTAATCGCTCCCCGAGGGACGTAAAGCCTTCGAGGTCGGAAAAGAAGACGGTCATCAGCCGCCTTTCTCCACCTTGTGAAAAACGCTGGTCTTGCAGGAGTCCCTTGACGATCCTCGGATCCACGTACTTACCGAAGGTTCCTGAATCACCTCTTTTTATTTGAGCTCTGCCACCATATGGTTAAAAGATATCGTCAACACGGCTATCTCATCCGTCGTGGTGACATGGACGCGGACGTTGAGATCGCCCTGCTCCACCGCGCTGGTGCCGATGAGAAGTTGCTTGACCGGCTTCACAAGGTTCCGGGTGATCAGCGCGGCGAACAGTAACCCAAGGATGCTTGCGCCGGCGGTAATTGCCCAATTGAGGGCGATCGCGTGCTGCTCTTCGCGTTCGGCTCTCCTGGCCGATTCGCGCGTCGTGTTTTGTAACCGCGTCGTCACCTCGCGCATCCTGTTATCTACACCCTCTCGTTCTTTCCTCAAGATATCCCTTACAACGCGGACCGACCGCTCGTTTCCCTGTTCCATCTCAGTTACTAAATGAGTGATCGTGTCGTGCAACGGAGTGTGCGCCGTTGCGATTTCAGGAAGCCCCGCGCGCAGAGCTGCAAAGTGGTCCTTATCCACCTCAATCTGAGAGGACGCCAAAGCCCTTTCAATCAGTTGTCCGGCATCGGTTACCTCCTGATTGACTTGGGCCGCCTTCTCCTCCAAGAGCTGCCTTTCTTCTCCCAGTGTTTTCACGTCAGCAGACTTCTCGCGTAAAAGCTGCATGAGCCGGCCGACATGAATCAGTTCATCGCGGACAGCGCTCTGGATAAGCCCCCATTCGCTGTTCCAAAGGGATGTAGTAATCTGCCAGTGCCAAGACTTCATTGTTGACTTTCTTAGATTCAACGCAGACAGACCAGTGACCACCGCCATTAGGACAAGTAACCCAAGGGCAATGCCAAAGATCTTGACGCTGATTGTCGGTCGCATAGTTCTAGATTCCCTTGCCCAACCCTGAGAACTATTGCCGGATTCAGGAAGCAAATGCCCGATTTATTTTCCTGAAGCGGTCTCCATGGTTGATCGTCGCGTGTCACGTTCTGTTTTCGACCGGGACACTTGATTTCCAGGAAGACGGTAGAGGGAGAATTACCTCAAAAACGAAAAGCTTTCCAGGCGCTGAATTTCTATGAGGGTGGTGAGGCGCCGCCGACCTTATGATCGACGGCGCTGCCTTCCGAGCTATTCGGCTCTGGCTTTCTCTTCCTTGACCTTGGCTTTTGCTTTTTGGCCCTTGGACTTCACCTTCCCCTTCGTGCGTTCCACGTCGCCCTTCATCTCATTTCCTTTGATATCTTCTTTCAGTCCCTTCGCCTCGCCTTTCGTGCGCTCGGCATCGGCCTTTACCTCGCCCTTCATTTTTTCACCTTGCGCTGTCGTCTCGCCCGCCAAGGCGAGAGGATGGACGCCAGCGAATGCAAAAGAAACGGCAACCGCGGCTGCTATCAATATTCTCATCTGTACCTCCCTTGTCCGGTTAATACTCTTGCTGTTTTCACCTTATAGCACATCTCTCCACTTCAAAGCAGTCCCCACCCGATTGTAATCAGTACACACTTTTTCGGCGCCAACCTCTTGTGACTAACCCGAAAGACATGTATCCTTACTGTTTCCGCCCACCATCACAAAAAGGAATAACCATGCGGATTGCACTGTTTTGTTTGTTTCTTCTCTGGTTCTCGACATCAGCAGCTTTCGCGGCCTCGCCCGAACCGACGACAGAGGATCAAAAGACGTTCTATGCATTGGGTGTAGCAGTGAGTCAATCCCTCAGCGCTTTCAATCTCAGTGATTCTGAGCTCGAGCTGGTGAAGGCGGGGATCACGGACGGAGTTTTGAAACGTCCGCGGAAAGTCGATATCCAAGTCTACATCCCGAAGATCCAACAACTGCAGGAAGCACGGGCCGGCGCTGTTGCCGATATAGAAAAGAAGGCCGCCGCTGGTTTTCTTGCCAAAGCAGCCAATGAACCAAACACCAAAAAGACCGAATCGGGAATTCTGATCACAACGATCAAAGCCGGAAAGGGCGCGTCACCCAAGCCTACGGATACGGTGAAGGTCCATTATCAGGGCACGCTCATTGATGGCACAGTATTCGATAGCTCTATTGCGCGAGGAGAGCCGGTGTCCTTCCCCTTGGGAAACGTCATCAAATGTTGGACGGAGGGACTGCAGCAAATAAAGGTCGGTGGAAAGAGTCGTTTGGTGTGCCCTCCCAATCTCGCCTATGGCGACAAAGGCTCACCGCCCGCCATTAAGCCGGGCGCCACACTTATTTTCGAAGTCGAGCTGCTCGAAATCAAATAAAGGGGACAGGCTACTTTATCTCAGGCTTGATACTGCGGCATGTGTATGGCGGAAAACCTAAGACATTACCGCGAGCGGAGCTTTCGCGTCGTCAGCAAATCACGGATGCCTGAAATAAAGTAGCCTGTCCCCTTTACTAGAGTAGGCGCTTGCAAGCCTTGCACATAATCTTGGAATTGTTTTCAGTCGGCATGCCGTACGGCACGGTGCAGTAGACGTCGATGTCTTCAGTCGCTCCGCACTTAGTGCATTGCGCTTCATCGCGTTCCCACACCAGATCCCGCAGCATCTTTGGGATCCCGGGTTCGCCGGCGTTTGTCATATCATCAAGCCATTGCGGCATTTTAAACTCCTTTAGACCAATCTGACTGCTATTTTCTTCGTCGCTTTCCACCCGTGGCTGCTGCTTCGTCGGCTTCCAGATTTGTTCGGAAGCCTGAAAGATGGCTTTAAGCGGGGGAACGAGCTTTATCTTCAAGGTCTCCGGTATTCTGTTGATGTATTCAATGGGCCACTCCTCAATTTTGTCGATGTCCAACCCATCGCGCGAAAAATCCTCCCGAAGTGCATCCGCATAGCCGTAGATGAGCCCGCTCTTGAAAGCCTCGGCATTGAGAGCGTTCATCTCGGCTTCATCTTTCATCCCCTGCGAGAACCGGGCCTTGATGCGCTCAACAAGCGGGGCGGCAATGGCTTTGGTTTCCTCGGAAAGCACAGGTTCCAATGTGCAGTAGAGTATCACAATATCCTGAAGCTGATAGCGGGTCGGCATGCCCTCCAATTTAGGCGCCTCTGAATGGGCCTTGTTGTCGAGGGCTTCTTTCGCCTGTTTGATCAACCAGACAGTCTCGTAGAGGTATGCCTCCTCCCACTCCGCAGAGTTGTACACAAAGAATGACCGGATATAGTCAATTTTCTGATTGGCGTCCCACATCTGAAAGGAGATCGTGGGACGAAGCCGGTTGCTGTACTGCACAGGTTCGCCATACTGCGCCATGTGCATCTCGATGCCTGAAGAGGCAAAGCCATCATGCAGCGCATTGATGTACTGCTGAAAGACCTGGTTATAGTTATCAGAGTCGTTCAACGCCGGAATCTGGGGCACGCACACGATGCTGTATAGACGACGAAAGCGCGCGCGCGTGTAGCCTTTCTCATCGGCGAAAAACCAGGATCCGCCCCACAGCCCTCCGCTCAGCGGAATCTCGGCCCGATAGCGCCGGCGTAGCCGGGCGGAGGTTTCCTTGGCGATCGCGTCGAACAATTCTCCAAGATAAACTGAATTGGCTCTGCCATCAGGCGTAAAGACCTGGCCAGGCACGCTTGGTATGTGATCACGAATGATTTTCATGCCATTACACCCGCCCAACCCTGGAAGCTGCCAAGACAGCCTCCTTTTCCCCTGGCACCCGCCCAACCCTGGAAGCTCATCTCACCCACCCACCCCAACCTGTCAAGGCCAGGTTCTGTCCCGTAGGACAGCCTCCTTTGCCCCTGGCATCCGCCCGCCAAGCAGAGCTTGCTCGACCCGAAGGCTTGATGATTATATAAGGCCGCCGGGATAGTTTCTCCTGTCTGGGGCTTTAAGCAAGCTACTCGACTATCCCAGCCTGCACCGAAATCTCATCTGCACCCGCCCACCCTGCAATTTGCCAAGACAACTGCTTTTCCCCTGGCATCCGCCCAGCCCTGGCATCCTTCGACCCATTGCCTATGGAAGGCGATGGGTGCCCCGGACAGATTCCTTTCCCCTGGCTAGGCCTTTTTCCCCGACGCCTTCAATTGCTCGTGGAATCCTTTGAAGATGGCCTTTAACGGCGGTAACAGTTTTGCTTTAATGCTATCGGGGACACGATTGATCCGTTGGACCGGCCAGTCCTCGATTTTGGTAATATCCAGCCCTTCCCTGGCAAAGTCCTCGCGGATGGCATCCTCGTAGCCATAAATCAGGCCGCTCTTGAAGGCTTCGGCATTGATGCCTCGCATCTCATCTTCGTCGTTCATGCCCTGACCAAAGCGCGTCTTGATCCTAACAACCAGCGGTCCCGCTACGGCTTTCGTCGCATCGGACAGCATCGGTTCAAGCGTGGAGTAAAGGATCACGATGTCTTGAAGCTGAAACCGGACTGCCATTCCCTCCAGACGCGGCGGCTCCGGCATCGTTCGGCTATCCAGGGCTTCTTTTGTTTGCTGGATTAGGCGAACGGTCTCATAAAGGTAGGCTTCTTCCCAGGTTGCGGAGTTATAGCTGAAGAAACATCGGATGAAATCAATCTTTTTGTTGGCGTCCCACAGCTGCAGGGAAATGAGAGGCCGAAGGCGGTTGCTGTATGGGATGCTCTCGCCCCACTGGGTTTCACCCAGAGCGATGCCGTAAGAAGTGAAGGCTTCGGCCAAGACTTTGGAATATTGCCAAAAGACTATATTGTAGTTGTCTGCATCATTCAGCGACGGAATTTGCGGGACACACACCAGGCTGTACAGTCTGCGAAACCGGGCCCGGGTATACCCGCACTCATCGGTGAAATACCATGACCCGCCCCACAATCCTCCCGTCAGCGGCACCTCCGCCTTGTAGCGCCGGCGGAGCCGAGCGGTAGTCTCCTTCGCGACCGAGTCGAAGAGCTCGTTGAGATAGAGCGAATTCGCCCGGCCATCGTCGGTGAAGACCGGCCCGGAGGCCACCGCCAGTCGGTCACGAATGACCTTCACCGATATACCTGGCTTCTCATATTGAGGGCACCAATGTGAGGAACCAGGGGGCCGCTTCACTGGTCATCTGATCAAACACATACGCCGTTCTGCCCGCCGGCAGACCCGCAAACAACGCGCCGCGACGGACCTCTACGTATCGAAAGCCGTACCGCTCCTGTCGATCCTTTTCTTGCCCGAGAACACGTGGGATATCCTGTCGCGGCTGCGGGAGGAAGGTTCTCTCCCCCACCGCGAGCTTCGCGAGGATGTCGTACGTCGGGCCAAAATATTTGTGAACGTTCTCTTCGCTATAAAACACATCTCGCGGGCGCGCCTGGTCCTCAGGCAGCAGCTGAGACAAGATCTCCCAGAAAACTTCCTGATCAATGGCGCCCATCACGCAGAGCTTACCTGTCCGTGAAAGAAGATCGAGAAGCGCTAATGGCCCGTAGACCTCGAATTTCCAGGACGGAAATGTCAGCCATTCACCGCGATGCTGAACCTCCAGCACTGGTTGACCTGCTCGGTCCCCCCGGCGAAAGTCACCTTTGGTCTCGCGCAATCGTTGCTCGATCGCCGCGTTGGACAGTCGGGACGGCTCATACGCAAACGTTGGGGAGGCCGGGCTGTGGCACACCGCGACCGTATAACGCGAGCAAGCGATATCTTTTTCGTGGAACGTGAACATGTCCTGATCGCTGACAAACTGGAAGTGCAGGTTTGGGGAAGGATGCTGGCGCAGTGCTTTCAAACGCTCCTGACCGGCCCGAACCAGGCTGCTGCCTTCTGCGGTAAGGTCCAGACGATCCAGGCAGTGTATCGTCAAATCCTTTTCTGCAGCTTCTACTCCTCCCAGATACGCATCAACCAGGTGCTCTTCGAAGGTTAAATCACCGGCGCCAAAATCAACAACCGAGGAAACGTCGGCGGCAAGAAGCACGTCAAATGGGTTCTCGGTTGCGCGGACGGCGGCTTCCACTTCTGCCTGAGACATCTGCGATACTGGGACAGTTTGGCAATGAGTCGCAGCCGGGTGCGCCGCGTGAAGGCCGAAGAGCAAACAAAGTTTACGGATCGCCTTTGTCGGATTCAGCCCGGTGATGCGGCGAAGTGTCTCTCCGGAAACGGCTTTTACGCCATTGGACTCTCCAGGCATCAAAGCTTCCAGCAAGGAGTCCCTGACCATGGGGTCTACGCTGGAATTCGTCAGTGCGACGTTCAGTCGCTGGATCGTCTCAGGTATGCGGTCCGGCAACATGAGGCGGCGGGAAGCGGTCCATTCTTCGCGCTGCTCAGCCGCGGCCTCATGTAATTGCTTGCGGAATCTGGTTATTGCCTGGGGGTCCACCAACTAGTGTCACTATTCGGTCATATCGTTGATGTTTTTATTGACGAGATGATGCAGCGTCGGGGAAATGAACCACAAGGTGCCGAGAGCCGTCTCAGGATTAAAACTCAGCGTAATGGCTAACCGGTCGCCGTGCCATTCCACCTGGTTGATCATCATCTTTCTCTCGGCCGGCAAAAGCTGCCGTAGTTCTGCTCGATCCACTTCAACAAGCGCTCTCGATTTTAGCGTCCTTCGAATGAGAGATTGATGCTTTCCAATTTAGAATCGGCAAAGCGATACTGAGCCTTGTCAAACGCAACTCCGTCGATCGTCGGAATCTCCTGAGGGTTCTCATACAGACCTACTTCCTTCACGAAGTCCGTATTCCACGTCTTGACCTGTCTGAGTTGGGGGTACGCAGACAGTGGCGCCTCCATCTTGTACCCACGGAACTCATTGAGTTCCCCGCTTATCCGCACCGCGTACGACGGCGCCACGTTTACAATTGTCCCCATAGCAAACACCAGACTACCAAGTATTTTCGCAAGCATCGGCGTCATGCCAGACAAAGGGTCCATCCAGAATTACTTACAGCATCGACAAGCAATGGTCTCACACATCCAGGTCTGGTACTCCTGCATAAATGACCCGTCCTGCCTGGTCCGTGAACGTCACGCTCCGCGCTATCCCGACAAGACCTGCGAGCAGGAGCACTCCCGAAAGCGCTGCGCAGACGCGCCGGAGTATTCCCTGTCGGGCATCGTCCGCTTTGGTGGTGGACATCATTTGACAATATTATTGAGCGCCGCCCTGACAACAGCGGCCCACAAACTTCTCCTTATGCAATCGCATCGAGCCGAGCTGGGTATCGCAGTCCGACTTTCCCAACATATAATATCGGGTGTCTTGCTGGGTGTCGTCCTGGAGAATGTCGTATCCTCCGGTCCATTCCCATTCGCCTTGCATGTTCTTCAAGGGAACCTTGCCGGCCTGTGCCATTTCGCACGCCCGACGCCATTCCTGCAGCATGCAAAGCCTCTTTCCAGAGATTGCACATATTTGATCGGATACCCGATAGTCCCCTTCAAAGGACCGGTCTATTTCGATGCAGAACCCTCCCATCTCTCCACCTACAGCCACCATTCCCGTCGGGCATGAGGACGGAGGGGTCTGGGGAAGAACCCCTGATCCTTCATCGGCGCCGTAACCCTGCCCCGGATGCTTGATCACATCATCGCGCTTTGGCATGCTGGCGCCGCCGCCTATTTGGACATCGGTGACTTTGAATTTAGTCTTGGTGCTGCCGATGGGCGTGGTGATTTCCATGGTAACATCCCCCGAGGGTATGGTGAGTGGAAGATTGACGGGAATATCGAGCCTCTTCGGCTTGCCGGAATAGGAACCCACCTCTATTGCCGGCACGCTAAGCTTGACCTTTGCCCCGACCAGATTCTTCCCGGTCAATTTGAGAATATTGTAGCTCCCGGCGGGAATCGAGTCGGGCGTGATCTCCGTAATCTGCGGCTGCATCTGCTCTCGTGTTCCACGCGTAACCGTCAGCGTCACATCCGTACCGGGACTGTTTTCGAACATCGAGACAATGCCCTCGTCGTCAATGAGATATAAAACCTCCCCGGCGTCATCGGTGAACGTTTCCTTTGCCAGGCCCGGGGATGCAATCAAAACTCCAACAATCGCAAGCGTCAGAAAAATAAGTCCCTGTCCATAGCGATATATGTGTGGCATAAAAAGCCTCATAGTTGGATTATTAGTCCCATTTCACCTCACGATACCTAAAAATGACCTTTGCCAGCAACCACCTCCTCAATTGACAGTCTTCTATTCGATTACTATGCTACCCCATGCCCGACGCCGCTCAACACGCGATTCAGCTAATTCTCGATAACCAGTGGATTCAGTTACTTGACGCCGGTCGAGCGTGGAATCTATCTGATCCTACAGGGATTATTCCCCAGCTGATCATTACTACGGGTCTGTTGTTTCAGGGGAAGTATCGAGAGGCATATGCTCACCATAGTCTTCTATTCTCGGAACCAGAAGACTCCGCAGAGCGGGATGCTCCGCGTCAGGTCCTGAAAACCTTTGCCGATGCCATTGTCCGCGAGAATCCCGCAAACGCAGGCGCTCATCTGTTTCTGGGAATCACCCTGACCCAGATCGGTGAACTCGACCCCGCGATCCTCCAGTACAAAGAGACCATCCGTCTTGCTCCCGAAGACCCGTTCGCCCATTACTTTCATGGCCAGGCGCAGCAGGCGAAGGACCGACTCGATCTCGCCATCGGCGCCTATCGGGAGGCTGTCCGGCTGTGCCCGCACAACATCACGATGCGATTGAATCTGGGTTCCGCTTACCACCTGCAGGGCAACCTGGAATCGGCCATCCTCCAGTTCCGCGAAGCAATCAAACTGAATCCTGCAGAGGCGTTGGCTCATTACAATCTCGGACTCGCCCTTGCGGAGCAAGGCCGGGTTGAGCCCGCCATTAGCGCTTATAAGGAAGCGGCCAGACTGAATCCAAGCGATGCGCTCGTCCGATACGCTATTGGAAGTCTATTGGAAATGAGGGGACGCCTTCCTCAGGCTATCGTTGAATTTCAGGCCGCGACGCAAATCGCTCCGGATTTTGGCGAAGCGTACTCAAGTCTCGGTTGGCTCTATTTCAAACAAAACAAAATTCCGGAAGCCGCACAGGCCTTAGAACATGCGGTTCGCTCAGATGGGGAAGACAGCCATGCCCTACACGGGCTGGGCCTTGCCAAGCTCGCTCAGGGAAAGACACAAGATGCCATAAGCTGCTTGAAACTGGCGTATCAGCATGAGGAGCGCCCGGAAAAGAAAATACAAATTCGTGGCGCTCTTGTCAGAGTGGGCGCGATCGCCCCCTAAAGATTTCGCACGATTCCTTGGAGCACCGTCGCCTGCGTCACCGGATCTCCGGTTTTTCTCAGCTCCGCACGGATTTGTTCTTTGAGATAGTTCGAGTATCCGACTTTATCGATGAGGATTTCGAGGAACCGTTCCCCAGCCAATAGCGTATGGGCTTTGAGATCTTTCACGATCGCTTCTGTAACGGGAACATAGGTGCTGCCGATGTGAAGCACCACCGGATAGTGGTGGCCTTGCCCCTTCAAACGCTCAAAACGAATGCCGTCCATGTCTACCTCAAAAAACCTGCTAGGCGCGAGGGCTATTCTAAGGAAATCCTCCGGCACAGGCAATGATGATCGCCTTACCCTTGCTGACTGTTCCTTGGTTTGACTTCAAACCCCACTGCTGTTTATCATCACCCTATGAATTCTGCGATACTGGCGTACTCCCGCCTGTTTTCATTTATGACAAATCCTGGCCTCCATTGACCAGCCACAGTTAAATAAAGAGTATCGCCCCCTCCTACTGCATACGGAGTCGGGGTTTAAAAAGCGCAAGGACGCATGCCCGAAAATCTGAAACTGCTGAGCGCCCCAGAGCTTAGCGCCGAGGTCCTACGACGGCGCATGCTGGGGGAGCGCATCGTGTTTACGAACGGCTGTTTCGATTTGCTTCATGTCGGTCATACGCGTTTTCTCGAGCAAGCCAGAAGGCTTGGGGACTGTCTGGTGGTGGGGCTTAATAGCGATGCCTCGGTACGACACATTAAACCGGGCCGTCCTATCAACACAGAAGCGCACCGGGCCGAAGTCCTCGCAGCCCTCTCATGCGTAGATTATATTGTGAGTTTCGATACTCCCGATCCTCGCGATCTCATCGCGGCTCTGCAGCCGGACGTACTGGTGAAAGGCGGCGATTGGCCGATCGAGCGGATTGTCGGCCGAGACATCGTTCAAGGGCGGGGCGGTCGGGTCACAACAATCCCGCTAGTGCCAGAGATGTCAACAACCATCCTCGTGCGGCGAATTCAACAGCTTTCTGGATGATCACGACTTCAAACTCTACACTGCCGGCGCGCTGGACCGGTTTCGTTGAGCCGATTCTCAGAGGGATCGACGCTCAGCGGAGCCCCATCTCGCTTGTTGGACTCGCAGGATCGGCCAAGAGCCTGATGCTTTCCGCCCTGGCATTGGCCTTCGGAAAGTCCCGCTCATTCGTCGTGCTCGCTGCTACACAGGAGGCCGCCGAAGACCTTCATGCGGATCTGGTCTTTTTTCATAAGCTCCTGGGCGCCCCCGTGGATCGTATTCTTTTCTTTCCGGAATGGGGACAGCTGCCATATTCTCCCACGCGCCCACCCGTGGAGGTGGTGGGCATCCGTATGAGCGCGCTTGATCGTCTACGGAATGGGAAAGGACCCCATCTCCTCGTCACATCCGTGCCTGCCTTTCTTCAACGTCTTCTACCTCAGCAGGCGCTTCAGGAAGCCAGCATAACCCTCAAGCCTGGACTTACAGTTGACCGTACTGAGTTCATCACGCGTTTGTTGCGCCTCGGGTATAGCAGAGTTTCTGCGGTCGAAGCGCCCGGAGACTTCGCGGTGCGTGGCGGAATCATCGATCTGTTTTCGTCGGCGCAGGCGGGCCCGCACCGGATAGAATTCTTGGGGGATAGCCTCGAGACCCTGCGGCTCTTTGATCCCGGCACGCAAAAATCATCGGGCAGGGCCTCTGAATTACGCGTGCTGCCCGCTCGGGAGTTGCTGCGCGAAGGGCTGGACGACGAATCCCTTGTCTCCACCGATGAATGGCGGGCTCCACGTATCTATCCGACAATGGATACGCTTCTTGATTACTTTCCGGAAGCCCCCATCCTTTTCGCGGATGAACCCCTAGACCTGCGGCAACAGTCGGAGGCATTTGTAGACGAGGTGGCCTCTGCCTATGCCGCCCAACCCAGCTCGGCCAACCCTCCTTCGCCTCCGGTTGATCTCTTCCTGCCGCTTGCAGACCTAATGGAAGCCGGCGGAGCGCATGCGCTAGTCACAATCGATGCTTTTCTATCGGCTGAGGAACCTGCATTGGAAGCTTCAGCAGTGTTCAGATTCGAGAGCCAGCGTCCCCAAGCCATTGGCATCGGAGTCAAAGGCAGGCCCTTCACTG
>JBBRRL010000018.1:0-12269 GCA_038200775.1 Nitrospirales bacterium | reverse complement strand
TCTCCAAAGCGATAGGAATTGGGTCCCATGAAACTGTGTTGGTAGGAAGCACTGGCGAATTCGTCCAGTACGTGCGGGACAATTTCATAGGACTGGTACACCGACGGGACGATGCCCCAAGAGCGACGCCCGAGCTGTAGCGTCGGTTCCTGCAGGTTGCCATTGATATTGGTGGCGTGAGAATTCCCGGTCGGCAGGTCCACGCCGAACCCGAAGACCAGCAGGCTTCGTAGTGTCGGCAGATAACTATATTTCGTGGCCACTCGTATATCTCCAATGCCGGAATCCTGAAAAGCTTCATAGATGCCTGCCCCGTTAGTATCAGCGCTCCCTCGTTCTATGATGTGGGTATGCTTGATGTGTTTGTAGGGCACCAGCAACTCTACGGTGAGGTTCTCGGTGAGACCATAATTAAGATCGAGAGTCGTCAGCTCCGCAATGGTCCGGTGCTCGGCATGTTCGTTCAACACCAGTTGGCGAGCCTCTTGATCAACGGATGTGACGAAACCACTCGTGCCCCGATCCAGCTTTGAGATCGTGTAGGCGTACTGTATTCCCACCGACAATGCGCCCTTGAGCTGAACCGTCGATTCTTCGCCCGTCAGGAGGAAGCAAGCGGCCGAACCACAACTCGCAGCCGCTTCCTTAATCCCGGCAACCCACCCCGTCACGCTTCCAAACACAATCATGAGCGTGACCCATCGCAATAAGTTCACCACGGATATGTGCATAGTCTTCCTAGCAGTCAGCTTGAATTGAAAAAGAGACCACGGCGCATTGCCCGCGGGGACAAGGAGCCGGCCGTTCTACGCTGAGGCTAGAGGAGAGCTGGAGGCGCGCGAGCCTGAAGCCGGCCCGCAATAATCAGGGAGAGGCGTTGAGACTCTGGGGAAAGCACAGAGGCCTGAACCACAGGCGAGGAAACAGGAAGGAAGACCGGTGTGATGACAGCGCCGGCGGATGCGCACATCCAGGCGCAGATGCCGGTAGCATGCATGCCGGCAGTATGATGTGCCGCGTGTTGTATCTCGTGGGCAAACGCCCCGCCGGTGGTTGTCCCGAGGATAAGGACCACAGCCACGGCGAGAGCCCAGGCGATAGGTTTCAAGCTTTTGGAGACCATGCTCTTTTTAAATGTAGCCATGCTATCGATCAGTGTCAACTCATTAACTCTCGAGAGGATGGCCCAGCCAATCCAAAGCCTCCTTCGCCCGACCGCGCACGCCCGCATCCCAATCGTCCACGGCCAGCTCCCGCAGCCGTTTTTCGGCGGATAGGGCCCTCAACCGTCCAAGCCCGAACGCCGCCTCCGCCCTTACATAGGCGTATTCGTCATTGGTCGCGGCAAGAAGATGCTCGATTGCCCGGGGATCTCCAAGAACACCCAAGCCATTGGCCGCCCTGGCGCGGTCCAGTTTGTCCGGGTCGGATTTCAACATCCAAAGGAGCACATCAAACAACCGGGGCCCGGCGTCGGACAACCGCTCCGGACAGCGACGGTTATCCTCGATCAGCCAAAGCGCCGCTCGCTTCTGAAGCCCTGGGTCGGTGGCCTCTCTGAAGACCTTGGCAACGCGGACATGGGCTCGGTTGCGCTCACGCCGCGCAAGCAGCTCCTTCGTCACGGCGAAGATGATCACCAGTCCTATGATGGCGGCCGCCACGATTTTCCAGGGACCCCCCTTAACGACTTCCTTCCAGTACCCTGGAAGGAGACCCCACACGAAAAAGCCGGCAAGAAGAAATATCAATAGCTGGGTCAGAATCGCGATGCCGACATTCCCTCGCTCAGTAGATGGATGGAAGTTCGCCACGCGCTTTTCCCGATTGGGTTTCATTATCGTAAGTTTTTCAGTATACTAAGCATTCAACCAGGCTCACCTGCATGATCAACCTTTTTCTTAAAAAAGTATTCGGCAGCAAAAACGACCGCGAAATCAAGCGGATGCGACCCCTCGTCGCAAAAATTAACGCCCTGGAGCCTGATATCTCAGTACGCACCGATCAACAACTCGGGGCGAAAAGCGACGAATTCCGAAAGGGGCTCGCCGACGGGGCTGCTCTGGACGATCTCCTTCCGGAAGCCTTCGGGGTATGCCGGGAGATGTCCAAGCGCAAGCTCAAGATGCGTCATTTCGATGTCCAATTGATCGGCGGCATTATCCTGCACGAGGGCAAGATCGCCGAGATGAAGACAGGTGAAGGAAAGACGCTCGTCGCCACCCTTGCGCTCTATTTGAATGCGCTCGAAGGCAAGGGAGCGCACCTGGTGACAGTCAATGACTATCTGGCCAAGCGCGACGCCCAATGGATGGGTCCTCTCTATCATTCTCTAGGCCTCTCGGTCGGGGTCATTCAGCACGAAATGTCCTTCCTGTTCGATCCGACGTATGACCCTGAAGACAAGCGTCTCTTACATCTTCGGCCGTGTACCCGCCGTGACGCCTATCGAGCCGACATCACCTATGGGACGAACAACGAATTCGGATTCGATTACCTCCGCGATAATATGGTGTCGGATCTCGATCAGTGCGTCCAGCGCGAGTTGCGCTACGCCATCGTCGATGAAGTAGACAGCATTCTGATCGATGAGGCGCGCACCCCGCTGATTATCTCGGGCCCGACCGAAGACTCCACTGATCTTTACTATCGCATTGACCGCATCATTCCGAGTTTAAAACGCGAAGAACATTACACGATCGAGGAGAAAACAAAAACCGCCGCATTGACCGAAGAGGGCAACGAGAAGGTGGAACGGGCGCTCGGCGTCAGTAACCTCTATGATCCGGCCAATTTGAGCCTGGTCCACCACGTGGTTCAGGGCCTGCGTGCGCATGTCCTTTATCACCGCGATGTGGATTATGTCGTCAAAGACGGCGAAGTCATTATTGTGGACGAGTTCACCGGCCGCTTGATGCCGGGCCGTCGCTGGTCCGATGGACTGCATCAGGCCGTTGAAGCGAAAGAGGCGGTCAAGATCGCCAATGAAAACCAGACCCTGGCGTCGATAACCTTCCAAAACCTCTTCCGGATGTATGACAAGCTTGCCGGCATGACGGGAACAGCCGATACCGAAGCCAGCGAATTCGCAAAAATTTACAACCTCGAAGTGGTGGTCGCGCCGACAAACCGGCTCAATATCCGGCAGGATTTTGCCGATGTCGTGTATCGCACGGAGAAGGAAAAGTTTACTGCGATTGTGGAGGACATCAAAGAGTGCCATCAAAGAGGCCAGCCAGCGCTGGTTGGGACGATTTCCATTGAGAAATCTGAGCGTCTGGCCGGCTACCTGGTGCGCCAGGGAATCAAGCATAGCGTCCTGAACGCCAAACACCACGAGCGTGAGGCTGAGATCATCGCCCAAGCCGGGCGCAAGGGCGGCGTGACGATCGCGACGAACATGGCGGGACGCGGTACGGACATCCTCTTGGGAGGCAATCCCGAGTTTCTCTTCAAGAAGACCGTCTATGCAGACCCCGAGATGACGCCGCAAGACCAGGCGAAGTTACAGGCTCAAATCGAGGCCGAGTGTGAAGCCGAGAAAAAAGAGGTCATCGCGGTCGGAGGTCTTCATATCATAGGCACGGAACGCCACGAGAGCCGTCGCATTGACAACCAATTGAGGGGGCGATCCGGACGCCAAGGCGATCCCGGCTCCTCACGCTTCTATCTATCGCTTGAAGACGACCTGCTTCGCATTTTCGGGTCGGAGCGTATCTCAAAGATCATGCTGAAACTCGGGATGGAGGAAGGGGTGCCGATTGAAGCCGGCATGGTGACGCGTGCCATTGAAAACGCGCAAAAGAAAGTAGAGGCGCACCACTTCGAAATCCGCAAACAGCTCCTTGACTATGACGATGTACTGAACAAGCAGCGAGAAGTGGTCTATGAGCGCCGCCGCATGATTCTGCGCGGCGATGACCTCACGGAGGAGATCCGCTCAAGCACTGAAGAAGTGCTGAAGATGCTTCTGGAGGTGTACTGTCCGGCAAGCGCCTATCAGGAGGATTGGGATCATAAAGGATTGACTGATGCGGCGTTTGCCCAGTTTGGTATCGACTTAAAAGACGGCTCGATCGACTTCAAGGACATTGGATACGATGCCTTGCAACAGGAACTGCAAAAGAAGGTCGACGAAGCGTACCAAAAGAAGGAGCAGGAGATCGGCTCAGAGTTGTTACGCCTCCTTGAAAAAATGGTGATGCTCCGGACTATCGACAGCCTGTGGAAGGACCATTTGTTAGGCATCGATAGCCTTCGAGAGGGGATAGGTCTACGAGGTTATGGCCAGAAAGATCCCTTAATCGAATACAAGCGGGAAGCTTTTGAGATGTTCGCCGCAATGATGGACCGGATGAAACGCGATGTGCTTGAGCACCTCTTCCGCGTCCAGATTGTGCAAGGTGAATCTCCGCCCCTGGAAGAACCGAGGCGCCCTGTACCTCTGACGCTCAACCGGGGTGAGGAGACGGCCGACGAGGCTGGATCAAAGACCGCCCGGCGTGCCGAAGACAAGGTCGGACGTAACGATCCATGCCCATGCGGAAGCGGTAAGAAATACAAAAAGTGCCACGGCTCCTAAAAAGCCCCGCTCTTTCGCCTAGCCCCTGCCAACAGGAACTGCGTTATTTTATCGAGACCGCGCGAACTCTCACATCGTCCCGCGAGCCCAAAGCTGCGCTTCACACGATCCTCGAAAAGGCGCGTTCAATGCTGCATTGCCGCGCGTGGTCACTTTTTTTGGTGGACCCCGCAACGCGGGATCTGGCGCTGGAGATGTGCGGAGGACCCCATGTGGACAGGCTGGAAGGGCTTCGCGTCCGGGCTGGAAACGGAATCATCGGGTGGGTTTCATCCCATGGCAAACCCGTCATCGTCGGCGATGCGCAGACAGACCGGCGTTTTTTGCCCGAGGCGGATGATGCGACCGGCTTGAAGAGCCGTTCGGTGCTCTGTGTACCGATCCTGAGCAAAGGAAAACCAGTCGCCGTATTAGAAATGCTGAATAAAATCGGCGCCCCGTTCACTCGCAATGATCTTCAGCTGCTCACACGTCTGACCAATCAGGCGTCTATTGCGCTGGAGCACGCGTCATTGATAGAACAGGTCTCCAGTCTGGCGATCACCGATGAGCTCACGGGCCTCTTCAACGCCCGTTATCTCGATCAGACCCTTGAGTGGGAAATTCGCCGCTGCAGCCGGTATCGTTCGACCCTGGCGGTGATCTTCTTGGACCTGGATCATTTCAATACGATCAATACCCTGTATGGGCATCCTACAGGCAGCCTCTGCCTCACCGAACTCGCGCAGATCATGCGTAAAAGCGTGCGCGATGTGGACATTCCGGCTCGGTACGGTGGTGATGAATTTGTGGTGATTCTTCCGGAAACCACCGTGGCCACCGCGCGCATGGTCGCCGAACGCCTGCGGAAGGCCATCCAAGTGCATGCCTTCGGGGCCGAGGCCACCCTTAAACGGCAGCTCACCGCAAGTATTGGGATTGCCGGCTTTCCAGACCATGCCAAATCAAAACAAGAGTTGATGTCAAAAGCCGATGAGGCAATGTATCGATCCAAGGCGGCGGGCGGAGACCGGCTGACGGTCGCAAAAAATCCCTGATGCCCCCGGGAAAAGCCGGCCGTCTTGGGCGGCCGGGGGGTTGGGCGGGTGCCATGGGGAAAATGAGGCTGTCTTGGCAGACTCCAGGGCGGGCGGGTGTAATGGTCAAAATGTCTGGGACGACGAATAAGGAAAGGTAGAAAGATGAACGGAAGTTATTCTCCAAAATGTCCAAGATGCCACAAAGCGATGCAGCCTGTTACGCGCTCCACGGACGAGAAGGATGACCGGCCTAATGCCCCCAGGAAATGGCAATGCGACGACTGCAGGGTATCGACGACATGGTAGTCTGTGAACGCGGCATCAGGTGCCGAGTGCGTGGGTTTTCTTCCATTCCTCATTGAGGCGGTACACAAAGATCAAAGTCTCAGCCACGGCCTGGTAGAGAGACGGCGGTATCTCTTGCCCCAGATCTAGCTGTAAGAGAATTTGCACCAGGTCCGGATTCTCCCGGATGGGAATGCCGTGTCGTTTGGCCTCTTCGATGAGACGCTCCGCCATCAACCCCTCCCCATGCGCGGTCACGCGGGGGGAAGTGCCCTTCTCGGGCTCATAGCGCAGCGCGACGGCTCCTTTCCGGGGGTGTTTAATCATTTCTCTAATGAGGCCTCATCGAGGTGGAATAGAACGCGTGGCTTCACGCACGGATATTGATAAGCCCGTTAGCCTCCGGAAGCGGCTGGCCCCGCAATTCCTCACCTCTGACGCTACCATCAGTTTTGAGCTCGCATCGGAGAAACTCCACAGCGAAACCGTGCTCGCCTAAGGTCTGCGCGAGTTCCGGTAGGAGCTTGCTGGCTAACGTTTCTGTGTCCTGGCGATCGACCGTGACCTTTACCGACAGCTGCTTTTTATGCAACGCAAGATCAACGCGCAGTGCCCCAAGTTCACTCAGTTCCAGGAGCGCCACCACGCTGTAGTGCCGCTCTTCAGGCGGAGTTCTTCGGCCTTCCTCTGACCGCCCGTCGACGTAAAACTCCGCCGTAGAGGAGCGGCCGTCCAAGAGGAAGGGGATCTGAAAGGTCAAGGGTTCGCCGCGCTCGCTGTTAACAGTGTTCAAGACCTGTGTCCGCTCGAGGACGGATAGGAGTTCGTGAGCTTGTTGGCGGACTTCAGTTGCTTGTTTACCGGTTAATCCCGTGGATTGAGCCACTGTATCCACGTCGGAAACAGGAGATTCCGCTGCCGGCAGCTTGGCCACTGCGGATTTCTGGATTTGCTCAACCAGCTGAGAGGCTTTGGGCTCACTACCCGGGTTTGTTGACGGACTAATCAGGAGTTCTCCGTCGTTGGCGGGCCCCCCGACCTTCGGGCCGATGAGCGAATGAACTTCATTGCTGGCAACCTTGAGACTTGCCAGCGGATCCTCCGCCGGGCTCCCGACGGTGATCTCCTGCGGGTTCGATTGAATGAGTTTTGCCATCCCTGGCGTCATGTCACGCCCGATCACAGGGGCTGCAGCCTGCGGCACTTCCTCCGCTGCATTACCCTGCAGTGCCGGCCCAGCGGTTACCTGGGCCTGATCCTTAGCCTTAGGCATTGCTGAATTAGGGGACTGCTGAGGATCGGATTCCGATGAGGTTATCTGCATCCCTCTGGATTGCGCCTGAAGTTGTTTCAAAAGATCGCTTTCAAGATTTTCTCCAGATGGCTGGGCTATGTATTGGCTATACGGGGGTGCAGTAGGGGATCCCGAAGAATGACTAATGCCTCGCTGAATCGCTGAGAGGGTTACATCGACGGGGGTGCCTGATTGATACCCAGAAAGTAGCGTCAGCAGTGCAGCTTTGAGGTTCTGCGCAGTCAACTGTGGAAGGGCCAATGTGGAATGCTCTGCAAAGGCAGACTGTAGCATCGGTTCATACCGAAGCCCCAAGCGATCGATAGACGAGCGAAGCTCCTCACCGGTGACCGTCTTCAAGTCAATTGGCAAAGCTTTAAGCAAGGTAATGAGCTTCGCGGCGGCATCGTTTGACGGCTGCTTGATTAGGAGGCTCGCAACCGCCTCGCGGAACCTTTCCAATACCGTTCCGACAGGACTGTCCGCCGGCAGCAATTGCTTGAGCAGATCGACTACAGGGTCATCAATCAGCGCCTTCTCAACATTTAAGACAATCGGCACCGGGACCTTCGGTGCCGAGGCTGCGCCAGGTCCAGGAGGAACGATGAGGGGGGCGACCATCCCGATTATATTTGAAATCACTTCGGTCCTTTCGATAGCCTGAAAATATATGACCTCTAAGGAAAATTCTCCGTGATCTGTTGTCGGCTTTTTAAAAAGCTAACTTAAGATAGTGGTCTAGGAACACGACCCTAGGGACAATGAATTGCTGAAATGAGCAAAATTGCCATGAGTCTTTCGGCCTATCGGTGGTTACCTCCCCCGGCGCCTTTATTGAACAATAAAACTCGCTAACTCATTGTGTAGACACAGCCTTTCAGCTTGACTAACCATTAGACCTACGCTATGGTACGCCCTCCCAAATGGCACCCTTATCCTCAGACAGATCGACGGTGGAACTTGGGCATCCCGAGCTTGTTCAAAAGTTGATCGCTTTGATCGCCCGGAATGGTCCGATGACTTTTGCAGACTTTATGGAGATGGCGCTGTATGACCCGGAATTCGGGTACTACGCCACAGACCCGTTGATCGGAGCCGGCGGAGATTACTGGACGAGCTCCGAAGTCCATCCGGTGTACGGCGATCTCCTCGCCCGACAACTCGCACAGGCGGCCACTGTGATCGCACCTGCCGGCGTCTTCACGGTCCTTGAAATGGGAGCTGGTCGAGGGACCCTCGCGGGGCATGTACTGGCGGCCTTACAGCGCGAGCACCCGGACCTTCTCGAACGACTGCAGTACCTAATTATAGAACGGAGCGCCGGTATGGTGCGGCGTCAGCATGAACATTTGCTTCCGTTTATCCAAAGCGGTATCTCGGTCCGCTGGCTTCCAGACCTTGCCGCTCTCGCCCCTGACTCAATCACCGGCGCCGTCCTTTCGAATGAACTGGTCGATGCCTTTCCCGTTCATCGCGTAATACAACGGCCTTTGGGATTGCGTGAGATCTTCGTTGGATGGTCTACAGAGCCCGAAACTCCTCCGGGGGCTTTCATCGAGGTGGAAGCGCCCCCCGTGAGCCCGTCTGTGGAACAGTATTTTGAGCGGCTCGGCATGCGGCTTGAGGACGGCCAGCGCGCCGAAGTCAACCTGGAAGGTATTGCATGGATGCGCCTGATCGCGCGGAGCCTCACGAGGGGTATTGTGCTGACCGTGGACTACGGCCATACCGCGTCCGATCTATATTCGCCGATCAGAAAAGACGGGACACTGCTCTGCTACTATCGCGAGACTGTATCCGAGAATCCGTATGTCAGAATCGGGCTTCAGGACATCACCGCCCATGTCGATTTCACGACCCTGGCCTTGATCGGCGAGCAAGAAGGCTTGGAGGTGACGGGTTTTACAAATCAGCTGCACTTCCTGATGGGACTCGGCATCGACGGAGCTTTCAGCGGCTTGGATCCCGAATCGAAGGAGTCCGCGTTTATGCGACGACTGTTGCGGCCGGGCGGCATGGGAACCACTTTCAAGGTGCTGATACAACACAAGGGCATGGCTGCTCCCGTTTTGGACGGTCTCAAATCACGCCCTTTTCTCCTCGACGCGCTCTACTCAGGCGCACCCGCGCATGGCTGAGCTCGTCCCACAAAGCTATCTTCCCATTCTAATTCTCATGCTGGCGGGCGCAGCCTTCGCGGTTGGCTCTCTCTTGGTTGGGTCCCTCGTGCGCCCCTCACGGCCGTATCGCGCGAAGCTGATGCCCTATGAAAGCGGGGCGCCGACCTTTTCAGACGCCCGGGCGAAGTTCCCGATGCGTTATTATATTATTGCCATGTTGTTCGTAATTTTTGATATTGAAACGGTGTTTTTATATCCCTGGGCCATTATCTTTAAGGAACTCGGACTCTTCGGGCTAGTCGAGATGCTGCTGTTTATTGCCATCCTCCTCGTCGGTTATTTCTACGCATGGAAAAAGGGCGCTTTGGAATGGGATTAATGTGAGAAGTCAGATCCTTCACTTCGTTCAGGATGACAAGAGAAGGATTCAGGATGACATTGAGCGAAAGTAGCGCATGGGACTGATCGACCGACGGCTAGACGCGAACATCATTACCACGAACCTCGACGGCCTCATCAATTGGTGTCGGAAGGGGTCGATTTGGCCGATGACCTTCGGCCTGGCGTGTTGCGCCATCGAGATGATCGCGACGGTCTCCTCGAGGTACGATATCGACCGCTTTGGGGCGGGTGTGTTCCGGGCCTCGCCCCGACAATCTGACCTTATGATCATCGCGGGGACGGTATGCCGGAAAATGGCGCCTGTCATTCGACGAATTTACGACCAGATGCCCGAGCCGCGCTACGTCATCTCCATGGGTTCCTGCGCAACATCCGGCAACCACTATAACTCGTATAGTGTGGTCCAGGGCGTCGACCAATTCCTGCCGGTGGATGTCTATGTCCCCGGATGCCCGCCTCGTCCCGAGGCGCTTCTCGACGGCCTTTTGAAACTACAGAAAAAAATGATGTTCGAAAAAGTGCTGGTGAAGTAAACATGCATGCTCTGCTGACCAAACTTAAGGACCGGTTCCCCGGGGATGTCCTCGCGGTTCGCGAGGAAGGACGGTACGAAGACCTGGTGGCACAGATCAGGCCAGATGCCCTTCCTGAAATCGGGCGATTTTTGCATGACGACCACGAAGCTGCGTTTGACATGCTGAGCGACATCTGTTCGGTGGACTACCCGGAGGACGAGGATCGGTTTGAGATTATTTATCTCTTCAAGTCCTTGCCCCATAATCACCGCCTGCGCGTGAAAGTCCGTGTGCCGGAGGAGAACCCCATTCTGCCGACACTGACTTCAATTTGGAGCGGAGCCAACTTTCTCGAGCGCGAGGTCTACGACATGATGGGCATCCGGTTTGCAGGCCACCCAGATCTGCGCCGGATCTTGATGCCGGAAGACTATGATGAGGGTTACCCATTGCGGAAAGACTTCCCTGTCGAAGGCAAGGGATGGCGCGCAACGTTCCCCTTCCTCCCCCGGCTGGACGAATTACCCGAAGAATTGCCGGCAGGCGAGATCTCCGCTGATCAGCAACGACCTTTCTTGTTGGAGGCGGAAGGCCTCGGCAAAGACGCCAAGACAGTCCCGCGGGAAAGCGAATTACTGCTCAACATGGGACCTCAGCATCCCGCCACTCACGGGGTCCTGCGCGTGGTGCTGCAACTGGAAGGCGAGCGGGTGATCAAAGCCACGCCGGACATGGGTTACCTGCACCGGGGCGTAGAGAAGCTGTGCGAGGCCCTGACCTACCAACAGATTATCCCGCACACGGATCGCTTAGATTACGTGTGCTCAATGCTCAACAACTATGCATTTGTTCGTGCCGTGGAAAAGCTTCTCAACATTACGATCCCGGAACGCGCCGAGTACATCCGGACCATCGTCGCCGAGATGCAGCGGATCATCGGACATCTGTTCTGGCTCGGGACCCAGGCCCTGGACATCGGGGCGATGACGGTCTTCTTCTGGACATTTCGCGAGCGCGAAGTCCTGCTGGACATGTTCGAGAAACTCTGCGGCGCCCGATTGACCCTGAATTACTATCGCATCGGCGGGGTGGACACCGATTTCACCCCAGACCTCGTGGAGCGACTCTACGCGTTTCTCGAGTCGTTTCCAGTGCATCTGCTGGAATACGATGACCTGCTGCGCACAAACCGCATCTGGCTGTCGCGCACCAAGAGCATTGCGGTGCTCTCAGCGCAAGATGCGGTCAATCTTGGGGTCACCGGACCAGTGCTGCGGGGCTCCGGGGTCGCCTATGACGTCCGCAAGGCCGAACCCTACGGCGCGTATGACAAGGTTGACTGGGAAGTGCCTATCGGGAAGAACGGCGATACCTACGACCGATACTGGGTACGGCTGGAGGAGATGCGCCAGAGCGCGCGAATTATTCGGCAATGCTTGGATCAATTGCCCTCCGGCGCCATCATCGCCGACGTCCCCCAAGTGGTGCCGCCGCCCAAGCAAGAGGTGATGCGGGACATGCAGAGCCATATTCACCACTTCATCATCTATACGCTGGGGTTCAAGGTGCCCAAGGGCGAAACGTATTGCGCCTCGGAAGGTGCGAAGGGGGAGCTAGGTTTCTTTATTGTAAGCGACGGCGGCACGCGCCCCTATAGGCTGAAGATTCGCTCTCCGTCCTTTGTTCATCTCGGGGCTTTCGATCATATGGCCCGGGGCTATCTTATTGCCGACATCGTCACGATCTTCGGCACCTACGATGTCGTGATGGGTGAAGTGGACCGATAGGGTAAATGCTGTCCAGGCGGTTTATTAAAGAGTGACGATGATGGACAAACCAGGACAGGCGTCATTGGCTGAAAGGCACAAAGATAAAATAGCCGAGATTGTAGCGCGCTACCCGAACAAGCGAGCTGCCCTCCTCCCTCTGCTATGGCTCGTCCAGGAAGATGACGGGTACGTTTCTGAAGAAGCGATGGCCGAAGTGGCCGTCTTGCTGGACCTGACGCCCCCGCAGGTCTACCAGACGATCTCGTTCTACACGATGTATAAC
>JBBRRL010000017.1:0-12312 GCA_038200775.1 Nitrospirales bacterium | reverse complement strand
CCGCGAAGGGCGCCCGAATATACGAATAGGTGAGATTCGTTTCGGCTTGCTGAAGCGCAACCTCCATCTGGCGGACCTGAGCGCGCTGTGATTCCATCTGAGCCAGGGCTGTGTCGTACGTCGCCAAGGCGTTGTCCAGATCCTGCTGCGAGACAAACTGGTCCTTGAGCAGAGTTTGCATCCGGTCCAGGCTGAGACGGGCAATCCTGATCGCTGCCTCCTGGCGCGAAACATCCGCACGCGAAACGGCAAGGTTCGCTTTCGCCCGGTTGACCGCGTGGACATAATCTGTGTGGTCGATTTCAACCAGCAACTGGTTCGGTTTCACGAAGTCGCCTCTATCCACATGAATCTTAGAAATGTAGCCGTCCAATCGTGAAAAGATATTGACCTGCTGGTAGGGCTGCACGTCCGCCGTGTAGGCCAGTCGAACCTCAAGATTGGTGCGTACCGGCGTTATCGTGCCCACCGTGATGACCCGATCCTTGAGCACCTCCTTTTTGCCCGCGTTGCCAACGAGACGAAATGCCACCAACCCGAGAAGCGTCAGCAGGACGAGGATGGTCATCGTGAGCAGTGGATGCTGGCGGATCCGTTTCATGATCGCCGGCGCCTCAGTCGGCCATGGTTTGTGCCGATCCGTCGGAGGTTCTGCCGGCTTCGGCCACCCGGGCGCGCGCGTAGCCCAGAAAGAAACACCTCGACATAGGCGTCGACAGCTTCTTCGGGAGTGCAATGCAACGGTACTTTAAAGATTTCGTGGAGAATCCGATGGTAGACAATCATTCCGATGAAGGCCTGGGCTGCGAGCAGCGGGTCAAGACAGTGGAAGGCCCCCTCTTGTGATCGCGCACGAATGTAGCCGGCTAGATATTCGTAGAACACCCTGTGGCGGTTTCGAAAGAACATGTCGGAAAGTTCGTGGCCCTCCAATGCACTAAACAGCAGCAGACGCAGGAACGTCGGATCGGCCCCACGGTGTATACGAAAACTCGCGATCAAGGTGAACACCCGGGCGTCATCGCGTTTTTCAGCAGCAGCCTCGACAGTGTCCATCAATTGTGAGACTTGGACTTTCTCCGCCAGAATCGCGGCATATAGCGCTCGTTTTGTGGGAAAATGCTTGAACACAAGAGCTTCACTAATACCAGCCGTTCGCGCAATCTCTTTCGTGGTCGTCCCGTTAAAACCCTTGGCAGCGAACAGGCCGGTCGCCGCAGAAATAATGCTGGCATGCCGCTGCCTTGCCGACGTCCTCGTTCCGTTTACCGTATGCGTATGTGTCATGGCTATCTCAGGTGAGTAAGTGATTACTAATTTTAGCATTGTAGCCGCCCGCTCGTCCAGAACTTTACAAAAAGAGGTTTTTACGAAACGGCCCCTGCTCGTTTTTTGCGGAGTAACTCTGCGGCACGCGCGCTGGCCTCGTTGACAAGAATGCCCATTTTCGCCTGAGAGGGCTCAAAATCTACCGGTAAGCCGCATTCTCGCAGATGCCCGGCAGCGGTGGGTCCGACAGATGCCACCACAATATTGCCCAGCGCCTGCCGTAGCTTCTCGGCAACCCCCAGTTCTCCCGCAATCTGAAGCAGGTGATCGGCTTGCGCGGCGTTTGTAAACAAGATGACTTCGGCTTCTCCGTCAATGATGGCCTGCACTGCTTGCTTGAGTGGTCGCGTATCTTCCGGCAGTTCCCACCGGTAAACAGGTACGGGAACAACCCTACCACCACGCTCCCGTAAGCCGTCGAGCAGCGCCGGATTGGAAATCCCATATTCCTGGACGGCAATCGTCAGTCCTCGAAGGGAAGGTTTGAGTGCATCAATGGCAGCCAGCACATCCTTCCAGGTGTTTGGCTCGGGCACTGCAACAACAGTATTGAGACCCATCTCACGAAGGACCGCTAGCGGCTTCGGACCGCGAGCGATCAAAATCATCTGTGTCAAGGCGCCAACAACATCTTTGCGAGGCCATCGGGATTCCAAAATCTCGAACATAAAACGCGTCCCGATGCCGGTGAGGAAGATGACTATTTGAATTTCTTTGGCTGTGACCCGCGCGCCGAAATCCAATACGGCCGTATTGCGCAAAAGTGGAACCTCACGCATCGACACCGCGACCCTGGGGCGACCACCTGCGCGTTCGATCAGAGCAGCCATCTCTGTTGCCCGCCGGCTTTCAAAGGCAACGACTCGAAGCCCTCCGAAGCCTCCCTGTCTCTCCTTTGACATAAGCATTCTCACCAATTCGGAGATACGCGCCAATTGACACTTCGTCGGCGCCGGTATTAGTCTAACCCCATGCGCCCGTAGCTCAGCTGGATAGAGCGTCGGGCTTCGAACCCGCAGGCCACAGGTTCAAATCCTGTCGGGCGCACCAATCTTTTCTGAGTTTACTGTCGCGAGTTTATCATGACGACTCGCTTCTGCACATCCTTCCCTAAGGCACGTGTTATTCCAGGCTCAGCTTAATCTAATAACTAGGTTTGTCGCTAAGTTAGTGTAAGGCGGAGACGTCGGAGAAGTGAGGTTGCACGATGTTTCGGCTGTGGTCGGTAGAGAACGGTCGAGTCTCTCTATGTGCCTCAGAGGAGTTAAGCCTGATGGCCGGCCAGATGAGTTACCTCAGACGAAACCGTCTGTTACATTGTTCACAGCACCAGATGGCTCCACGAAAAACCCGCCGATCATAAGGGATGACTAAGCTAGCATCCGTCAAGGAGGGTTGGTGCCGGTTACATAGCGGGCAGAGTATTTGGATTGAATTCTGGCCTTGAAGGATTCGTCCTGTACGAAGCTCTTTTGTCTGACGCGTAAAGAGCTGACCGAGTGAGAATCCCACGTTGCCTCCCTCCAGCCTTTACAGACAGGCTGAGAGACGTAAGGTATTCTCCTTGGTAATCTAGAGACATTCCCCAGGAGTACGGGCGGGCTTCAATAGTGGGTTTCAGATGATCTAAAAAAAGGTCAGCGCGGAACGCTCGACAGCTTTTGGCGCGCTATCTGCACGTCGGTGACAGTACCCGCGGGATCAAAGAAAACGTTCACAGACGACTCTTCTAAGGTGCCTTGGGCTGAGTAAAAATTCAAAATCGGTACAAGAGTCCATGGATCCTTTCGACTATGCGAATAGCGGTAGGACCAGACATCATTGGTTTTTCCCTGAATTAGAAGATTACGATACGCGACGGAGGGCTCTCCCAGAAGCCGGCGGACATCGGCTTTTCCAGACGCGCCGACCTTAATTTTAGCGATGGCGCTGTCATCATTGGCGGCGGTTGTACCGGTCGTCTGGCAGCCGGCGGCAACTAACATCATTAGAAGCGTGGCTACTCGAAAGATGTGCATGTCGACTCGGTTCTATTGCTATCTAGCCCACTTGTGTTCTTCCACTACAGTATCGCCATCCGGGTAGCAAAACTTTAACCCCTAGCCCTTCAACAGGCAGGCCCTTGCCAGCTCCGCTGCCCAGCAGGAGGCTCCAAGCCCCGCCCCCAACCATTCCAGGGCATACTCCAGCACGGCAGCCTGGCATGGGGTGAACCAGATCGTTTGCCCGTGAGCAACAGTCCTGAGATGACCGGCCTGCACCAAGATAGCGTCAATTTGACCGCGAGACGCGCCCTATTGAAGGCCCTCAAAGGGTTCCCGAGCCCATTTTATGCGACTTTTCTTGATCGTAGCCGGCTATTTTGTCCGTTGTGTGACGGTAAAACTTTTGCTAACCGTGCGCTGTGGACAGCATTGCCCAGAAAGTGTTGGAGCCTCTGCATCCAGCAAAAGACTATTTTCCCCGCGTCGCTGAAAATCGAGCCTGTCCAGGTATTTTTATGTTTGATGCGACGATCAAAGTCATCTGAGCAGATCGGCGGGGTTGGGAACTGTGCCGATGGTTTAATGCAGACCAAAGCCCAAAGGCACAAGGGAAGGGATCCTGTGGCAGGATTCCTAAGGCGCTGAGAGAGGTGGCGGTAAAAGCGCTCAAGACCCTCAAAGAACACGAACCCAAGAAGTACCTAGATTCACCGCTTCTTCGGAAAGCCATAAGCGGCCCTAACGGTTCCCTCTTGGTGTGTGCCTTCGGACTCCCGATCGAAGAGTCGGAATCGTCGCGTCTCCTGATTCTGGTAGAGCAGATTGGACGCCGCGAGGAAGCCGCCGCTCTTCAAGCGAAAGATATTTTTGGACTTACGCAACGCGAAGCGCAGGTCATGCAGCATCTGTTAAGAGGTTCGTCGAACAAAACGATCGCGTATGAGCTCAATGTAGCGGAACAGACGGTGAAGGAACATCTGCAAAGAATCATGGCAAAAACAAACAGTGCATCACGGACCGGCATTCTGGTCCGGGTATTGTTGCTTTGAGCAGCTTTTACAAAGATCACCAGATGCTCGATCCCCACCAGCTGACGTACTTCGAACTCCTACTAGTCGAGGAAAATCCAGAGAAGCTAGATACCGCAGGCACTGCGCTTGCGAAAGCAAAGATCCCTGTCAATCTTCGCGTGGCCGACGGGGCGGAGACATTGCCCTTACTGCGCCGCGAAGGAGAATTTCATGATGCTCCCCGCCCGGATCTGATCCTCCTTGCGCTGCCTTTGCGGGTCAACAGCGCCATTGATCTTTTGACGGCGATCAAGCAGGACCAGAACCTTAGGGATATTCCGATCGCGGTGCTTGGACCTTTTTCCGAGGAAGCTATTGACGAATGCTTCGAGCACGCCGCTGATGTGTATATCTCCAAACCGTTAGATCCGCAGCGCTTGATTATGACCATCAACTGGGCTCAGGGCCAGTAGCCTTACCTACCAAAGTAGGTATTTCTCGCCCCCCTCCTCCCCTGTAGCATCGCGCCTCTTACACGGCCGGGTCGCTCGGGGTCGCTAACACGGTGACCTATGGAAGTGATGGTTCGTATTTGCTGCCGCTGCCCTCTTCCGGCTAGATCGGATTGTCCCAGTTGTAATGGCCTGGGTTACTTTGATAATACCCTATAACCTGCTTGGGGAGGTGAAGAGTTATATTATCTTGGCAGACGGGCAATGTCCCACCGGTCCTGAGCAAGGTCAGTGAGTTGAACGTCAGGCCGCGTAACAGGTACGCTTTGACAATATCCAGCTGGAAGCAAATGTTCTTTAACCAACAATTACGCATTTTTGTTCCAACGATGCTGTTACTCGCTGTCACAGGGACGGGCTGTACCACGTCCCCTGCAGTGGGGAAAGATACGACGCCAAAAAGCGATAGTGCGACACCAACAGCAATATCCGCGCAAGCGGTAGGCCGGTATCAGCTAGTCCCGGTTTCTGGGGGCCCAGGGAGCCTGTTTTTAATCGATAGTAGCACCGGTTGCGTGTGGCACCTGGTTCAGAACGAAAAGACGAAGCGGCCGACATTCATCGAAGCAGATGTCGAAAATCTTCACTGGGGGTGGGGGAGCGGCGCTCAACAGATCCTGGCCGCTCAGATTGAATCACTCAGCTACCCGGAAGAGCAAAAGAGGACTATGAAGCAAACTTTACAGAAGACTGAATGCGGTCAATTTAATGTGACACTCGCTGACGCCGCCCGCAAATCCCAGCCGGTCCCCGAAACAAAGCCAAAAGAACCTGAGAAATAGTAATTGCCCTTCACTCGCAAACCCCAAAACAAGTTTCTTTTTCCGTCCAGAACAGGTCCCCTAGCTGTGGACACGAGCAGATAGGCGACCTGACCTCAGATCATTTTCCTGCAGACGAACCCGCCCCTGATGGCGCAATAGACCCCTCACCCGTTCCAAACGTTTTGAGCATAGAGATGGCACGGCCATTATTTAGCTGCGCCTCTACGTTATCTCCCATTCGTGGCGTGTAATCAATCCTGGCATCTTTTCCCGGTTGTACGCGGACGTCGCGGCCATACTCATCACGGACGATGTAGGTGTCGCCCTGAATAGCTGTGACCTGTCCGCGAACCGCCATATCCCCGGCAGAGCCCGCGGGGGTGCTGAATCCACTAGAGGAAACGAAAGGCCCGTTGGACTCAGCGCCGGCAGGGGTGCTAAACCCGTGTGACGAGCTTGACGCGCCGGCGGGAATACTAAAATTCGATTCGCCAGCGGCAACTGCCCCTGGCACGAACGGCACGAACGAAAAAAGCATGATAATTAAGATGCGGCATAGTTTTTCCATAGGCGGGCTCCTTTCGAGCAGACAAGAAGAGCTGCTACTATGGCGGAAGGTCCAGCCTGCAATCTCTACCACTTTCGGGGAAACGAGTTACTAACAAACATATTGTCAGGACCGACAGAAATGATCAATATGATGGCGTTCGCCGTTTCAACAACGGGAGGTCTTTCGCGATGACCCTTGGGCCGGCCATCGTCGCCATCGGGTTCCTGGGTACGCTGGGACTCGTAGGCGACTTGCCATATGCCGGGGCGGACTCCCCCAACGGGGCTCCACGCCCAAAATCCACCACCAGCACTCAGATCACACCACCCACATCGAACGCCTCCACCTTTGCCGGTCCCGCACCGAATATGACGCCGGAGGCGGCGGCTAACCAGGGCAGGACGGAGCTCCGATTCGTCGCGGTTGAAATTGAAGGCGTCAAGTTATGGCTGGGAGGCGGCGATATCGATGTGAGGGAATTTCGAGCCTCGAAGATCGTTACCTTTCGGCTACTGAACAAACTCGATGGCGACCACGGATTCGCCGTTGATGCATTAAAAATCAAGCAAATCATCAAGTCCGGGGACGAGGTCACTGTATCGGTTTCCTTGGAAGACTTCGAACAGGCCATCTCGGTGTACAGATACTATTGCCATCTACATCCCGCCCACTGGGGGGGCACCGGGGTGATCACGGGTAAAGATGCGCCATTGCGCCTAGGCTCCGCAGGAGGGGCCGCAAGGATCGAGCCCACGCGTGCAAAGGATCTCCCCACAGTCAAGGCATCGGATGAATTGAAGGCGGAAACGGAGACGCTCAGAGGCAAGTTATTAAAAATCGAAAAAGGATTTTACGTCATTGAGTCAGCACCAAGCCGGGAAGTCCGCGTTAGTGCTCCTCTGGACGCTGCGACCGATGATGGTGGCAAATCTTTGCTGGGTGAATGGATCGAGGCTCAAATTTCGTCAGACCTACACGTCACCGGGATTAAGAGATCCCCCGCGGGATACGCCGTAGAGGGAGAGCTGATTAAGGCAGACGGCGACATCTATATAGTGGCGGACGGACCGAGTAAAAATATTCAACTGAGGCTTACAAAGGAAACGAAGGGCGAGGGCAGTTACAAAATAGGCGATAAGATTAAAGCTGAATTTACGCCTGATGGAAATGTCACTTTCATTTCTAAAAAAGCCGCGCCTCTCCAGGACGTACAGGCAGGGGTTCCTTCAGAAAAGCCTGTTCGTCCGGTTCAAGAAGTGCTCAAGTTAGACCGTGATTGGGCGAGCGCTCTCGTGCGCCGCGACACACGGAGCATGGAACGGGCGATGGCAGACAATGGAATCGCCACGGCTTGGAACATCGAGGTCTTGAACAAACCTCAATACCTCGCCGAAATTGCATCAGGCGACTTCGCCTTCAAGTCGATAGAAATCGACGAGGCTAAGGTCCGTGTATACGGCGATGCGGTGTTGGTGACAGGCAGATATACAGTCAAAGGCCGTTACAAAGAGCAGGATATCAGCGGGCAACATCGTTATACCAACCTTTATGTCAAGCAGCAGGGAGCATGGCGTCTGGTCTCCCAAAATGTACATCCTCAGTCACAGTAACCCATTGAACTAATATGCTGCCTGTCTGACCTGCGCAGTGCGGGCTTTTTCGCCGCGCTGTATTCCTCGCGCTCCCTAGATTCATCGCTGCGTCGCCGAGGTCGGATGAGACAGTTGCGGCATTTAGGTCACTACGCAGGGCGCTGCTAAATAATCCAAAACTAGTAAACTATACTAGGCTATGGTATCTATGTATGTTGGATGCTCTCTCAGTGAGTAGAGCGCGTATTCAGTGGGGAATGGATGAAGCAGTTGTTGCTGGGCGCCATAGCGTTGATCCTCATGTATTCCACTATATCGATGGGAAAGCCGGCTTTTTATCTACTGTCGCTGAACACCAAAGCACAATTGGACCTTGAACTGGGTCCTCCTTACGCTGAGAAAATTTTGGATGACAAAGACCCGGATGCGACGGAATACCTGTACCGGGGAGGACACGTGAAACCCCTGTGCATTGACTATGTCATGAAGTATTCGCATGGCACATTGACAAATTGGACGTGGCATTTTTGCCGAGGGACAAATCCTGCACCGAATGCTCCTGACAGCTCTCAAGACCCAGCGAAGCGACAATTGCCCTTTAAGAACTAAGCTAGCCGGCCTGGTTCCAGACTCTTGGCCCATTGCACACGCCCGCCCTGCGGCTGCCGAGACAGCCGCATCTGCCCTTGCACCCGCCCGCCCTGCGGGTGCCGAAACAGCCGCTTCTCCCATTACACCCGCCCGCCCGGGAATCGGCCGGGACAGCTTCCTTTTCCCTTTTACGCCCGCCCACCCCAAGGATGCCAAAAGAGCCGCTTCTCCCGTGGTACCCGCCAAACAAAGCCTGCTCGACCATTGCACCCAGCCCACCCCCGAACTCGCCAAAACGAGTTCGTTCTCCCAAGGCCTGATGATTATTTACTGCCGCCGGGATAGATTTCTTATTCTTTACCTTCACCTCAGCTGTATACGGCTTGGAGTTGGCCCATCACCCGCCCTCCCCGCCGGCTACCTTGCACCCATCATTACACTCGCCCTCCCCGGACGCGCCGGGACGCGTCCTGTTCCCGCAGCCCAGAGCCTGAAGCAAGGCTCTTCTCCCGTGAGACACCCGCTTCGCGGCACCCTTCAGTATTAGATATGCGCTGTCACCCCTGCTTGTGCCGTAACAGCAGCATCCTCAGAAATAGAAACCTTCGAGGTAAACGTCTCAGCCCCGGCCTTGTGCGCCACCGCAATAAAAGCCTGCTCTGCAAAAGACTTAGAAATGTGGACATTCTCGGCACCCGCGCTCAGAAGCAGCATCGCGAACTCCTGGCGGCCCAAAAAACGAAAGACACCCTCTGTCCCGGCTTGTTTGATGTCTGCTGAGTTATTCAGCAACTCTCTCGCCTCTTCGAGATCGTCTTGATTTTCCGTCTGTCTCTGGAAATTGCGGTAGATTTTTGACATGTCGGAGTTCGGCTTCAAATTCGTGAGGATCAACTTTCCGCCTGGCCTCAACACGCGCAAGAATTCACTGATCGTAAAGGAGGCGTTATCTAAATGCCCGACAACGAGGTTACACACGACCCGATCGAATTGGTGATTCGCAAACGGCAGAGGCGCATTTAGATCGCTGCACACAAATGAAGCGTCCAGGAATGCTCCTGCCGTTAGCTGCTGCTCTTCTTCAAGAGACCGTTTCGCTTCCGTTAACCCTGCCTGGACAAAGTCCAGGCCCGTATAGCGAATCAGCGGCACTTTTTTGTCACCCTTGAGAGCTCGATATTCCTGATTTACCTTCAAGAACATGCCGAAATGTCCGTTTCCGCAGCCAGCATCCAACACGCGTATTCCCACTTGATCCGCCCCCACTTCATCGAAACCAATAGATCGGTGCACGTGATCAAGCAGTTGCCAATAATCATGGATATTCACGAGAAATTGAAACCGGCCTAAATAGTCCTTCCAGAACTCCACATTGGTCTTGGGTTCCCGATGGTGCTGCGTCCGGCCACGCTCCATTTCGAAGCGCTCCTGGCGGCGGATCTGCCCTTCGGCCGGCTCGCTGAGCCCCGCGTCCGGAACAGCTTCCTTGAGCCGGTTGACGCATACGCGCACAATCTCGCCAAAGGTTGCGGTCGGCGCGCGAGGATTTTCCAGACCATGCAAAGTCTCAGTGGTCACCACTAGGTGAACTTTTTGGGACCCGATCTCGTGGCTTACTCGCTTGACCGTGTCCAACTTGACCCACGCGTCTTGCTCAGCAGCGAACAGCACTATCGGTGCCTGCACGAGCGCAACGTCGCGTAGTGTCGTCGCCAAGTCCGCGTAACCTTCGGTTGCGGCATTCTCCAACCAGCGATCCACTTGGAGATTTAACCCGAGCATATTGACGACCCCGTGACGCACCCCTGACAAATACTTTTTCAAGAGATCATCTTGATGCACGGTTAAGAGAGTCTGCCGAACATCCATGACTCCACCGAGCAACACAACCAGGTTGATGTGAGGATCCTGCGCCGCCACTTTCATAAGCACGCGGCCGGCGAGGTTTGCGCCGATCACGACAAGCGGACCTTGCGGCCATTGCGCTTGCACATAGTTCAGAGTTGAGACAAGATCGCGTTGCATTCTTCCAAGCGTGCAGTGGATATGATTCCCATCACTTTCGCCGACATGGTTGGTGTGATCGTACCGAAGCACTTGGAAACCGTTGCCCGCCAATTGATACGACAACGCAATGTATTCCTTCTTCGACTCGCCATACCCTGGTGCAATAACCGCGACGGGCGCGTTCGGCAGCGACTCTTTAAGCCGATCATGATAGGCGGAGATACGCTGCCCGAGCTCATTGTGAAATTCCACGTGCGTGCTGAGAATCTGCGGTGCCGATGGTTGCGCCTCACAGAGCTCACTAGCAGTGAGCGCCTGCTGAACGAGTTGAGCAATCCGTTGCTTCGCCCTAGTGTTACCTGGAAGAAATTGAAGGCCTATCCGGTCGCCTGACGGCGCTACCCAAGCCACATTTCCTCTCAAGCCATAACCCTCCCCAGATATCCCCTCAGGAGACCCACTCCCAGAACCGTGGTCTTCCGGAAAAAGACGGAGACTTATGTCGTTACCGAGGGCCACGAAGCCGGGTGGACACTGCACTAAAAGTCCTGTCGCGCTCACATCCAATGTTTCTGTTTCGATCACCCTCTGTTGCACGTGGGGATCCAGATCTCCGAGGGTGACGCGCATCCTCATGCTGGTCCGCGGCACCAAGCGGTTCTCCTGTGCTTCTTTCTGTTGATCAAACGCAGAGCCGGGCAGTGCCAGCGTATCTACCGCGCCTGCCAAGCCCTGGCTGTCCTTTGAGCCAAGCAACCCGATGACGTTGACAAGAATACTACTCTGGCGGATTCCGTCCAGGAACGACGCCAAGAGTTGCTGCTTCACAGCACCGATGTCGGAGAATTCGATGCCAAGCCGCGACTGTGGCGCAAAGCCTTCATCTGAGGTATGGGGACTCAGGCTTCGCACAAGCCCCGAAAGATGCAAAACAGCGCCTTCGGCAGCGAGGCCGAGTTGAATCTGTTGATTTTCGGATACACCGAAGCTGTCATCAAAGAGAAGGGATACTCCGCCGACGCTTATATCGAAAGCGCTACCACGCCAGAGCGCGTCATTGAGAAGTAACTGAGCGTCCGAGGTCATCGGACTGCGAGGCCACTGACGTCGTTCACTGCGCATCTGGAGTACCTCCATCTGATAACACAACGTTTAGGAACCAAAACCTGACAATAGCGACATCGGCTACTGGAGGTGAGATCATGTCCGTGGAGTTCTCAGGGACATGAATCTGTAGCCGTTCCAACAAGTACGCAAGATCACCGCCAAGTCGAGCCGAAATCGGTCTTCTAAACTTTCAACGCCTTAGCTGTTATTGTAAGTAAGCGAAATCCACCAATGCAGACGTTGGAGCAATTCACGACAAGTGAGGAACAAACTTTGGTGACCTGGCTCTGCGTCGTCCAGGGATGACTACATCCATCCACTGCATGGTCTAAACAAGCATGAGTTTCTGATTCGGAGGCGTTGCTATAAGTATATATACCTATGTAACGAGGTTGTAACAAAGCCTCGAGATCTTCCGACTTAGGTGAGTTACCCCGGGTGTGGTCGAGGAAGTTCTGCGGACCCTCTATTCAAAGGAGGCACGACTCAAAGACAGCGATCTATCTACCCGCGACAAGTTAGAAAGGGGCAGGCCCTTGGAGGTTCGAACGAGTCAGGAAGGTATTACTGAAACCATTGAAGAGAGACTGGAGGAAGAGAGACTGGAGCGGGAAAAGGGATTTGAACCCTCGACCCTCGCCTTGGCAAGGCGATGCTCTACCACTGAGCTATTCCCGCCCGTCTCTGGGCCAGTGTTCTATTGGTGGGACAGTTGTATATTAATGAGCCGTATGCGACCCTGTCAAGGTTTACCGCTATTGATCTCCCATCGGGATGACGCCGTGATGCATGGAATGATTGTCAGGCGGCTCGGAATAAGACGCGATAGGTCATATATCAGATTCCTAGTACTTGCGGTGATGCT
>JBBRRL010000016.1:0-12457 GCA_038200775.1 Nitrospirales bacterium | reverse complement strand
CGTGGGGAGTGAGCCTGGTCACTTCGTATCATCCGTCTCAGCAGAATACCTTTACGGGAAAGTTGACCGTCCCAATGTTCAATGCTGTCTTTGAATCGGCGACAAAGCTGCTGAGGAAATCCTGACCTATCGTACCGAGCGAAGCTGTTACGATGTCATTCCGAGCCCTTCGGCTGTCATGCTGAACGAAATGAAGCATCTGGTTTGGACCTCGGGATAAACTCCGCGAAGAATCTAGATCCTTCACTTCGTTCAGGCTGACAGGCGAGGGGTTTAGCAGGACAGCCGAAGGGTTCAGGGTGACAGGATTGCTCAGAGTGACAGGCTTGCAGAGTTTATTGGGAAACCGGGGAAGCCAACAATGCCTTGAGCCGCGCATCGTAGCGCGCCACCAGATCCACCGAACCATCCTGCTCGGCCAAGCGCCTGAGACGGTTTAGAGTTTCGGCGGCTTGAGGAGTATTCTTGACCGCCGTGTAGGCCCTATAGGACCGCTCGTAGTATTCCCTCGCCACCTCCGTTCGCTTTTCCGCTTCGGCGAGTTGGCCTAGGCGGCCGAGGTCAGCGGCGATGGCAGCCGGGTCTCCGACGTCCTTGTCGAGATTGAGCGCCTGCTCATAGTGTTGCCGGGCCTCATTCGCTTGCCCTTTTGCTTCGAGCAGTGAGCCGAGGTTGCTCAAATTACTCGCCAGTGATTGTCGCTCTCCCAAGTCAGTGTTCAGAAGCATGGCTTTACGGAAACTCTGGTCAGCTTCATCGAACTGTCCCTGTTTTTGTTGGAGGAGCCCAAGGTTGTTCAGAAGAATCGCTTCGATTTTGCGATCTTTGCGCTCCGTTGCAAGCGGCAGGGCCTGACGATAGAAACCGGCCGCCGCCTCGGAATCGCCCAGAAGCTGAGCGGCCTCCCCTAAATAGGCCAAGCTTGCAGTCCTTAGCGCGTCATCGCCGAGATCCCGGGCTATCATCAACGCCTTTTGATGCAGTGCAAGCGCGTCTGCCGGATGGCCCCGCCGCCCGGTAATGCCGCCCAGATCGTTCAACGTCTCTGCCACGAGGCGGCGATCATCAAGACCCTCGGCGACCCGACGGACTTCTTCAAAAATCGCCGTAGCTCTGGGAAGGTCTCCTATGGCGAGAGCCCGCAGGCCCTTCTCCCGAAGCTGATGCGCCTGCAGGCTGAGCGCGGATGGCTGCGGAGTGTTCGCCGGCGTTCCCGAACAGCCGCCGCAGGCGAATGCCGTCAACAACAGTACCGCGCAGGCGCCTCGCTTCATTATTTGGTCAGCTCGTCCGCACGCAAGCTTCGAAGTCCGGCAGAGGAGGCGGCCCTATTCTCTTCTACTCGCGCTGCCCGTCCTTTCGCTGCAAACGTACTGATAGGAAATGTCTTTTTTGCGCCGGCCAAAATCTCGGTCACATCATCCATGCTGTCTTGCACGGAAGTGATCAGCGGGGGAACATCGTTATGTATCAGACCTTTCAAATCTTCCGTCATGGCCTTCACGTTCTCGACCGTTGCAGGTATCTTGGCCGTAGAGGCCTTCACGTCCTCCACCACATCACCGACGCGGTTTAGACTTTTACGCGCGCTCGCCGTCAGCGCGGGAATTTCCGAGGCTACGTCTTTCGATGCCTGTTTGATCGTGAGGCTCGTGTCGCGAACATTGCGCATCACCTCTGGCAGACCTGCAGACGCCTCCTCGACATGCCCGAGAGTGGCTTGACCGGTCTTAATCGTCGCTTGAACGTCCTGGGCGATCACATCAACCCTGGCGAGCGTTTTCCCCACGGTCTCCAGTAAGACCTTGGCCTCTGCCATAAGATTGAGCGGTTCCTCGGATTCGATGTGCCCCCCTGCCTGGACGACCGGTTCACTCTTCTTCCCCGGGGTGATCTCGATCTGCGGCTCTCCCAAGAATCCCCCTGACTTGCCGATCTGGGCCTTGGAGTCAGCGCGAATCTTCTCCTGGTACTTTTTTAAAATCTGAAGCGTGAACTGCGCATTGTTCTGTTCGGTAAACTCGATCGCGCTGATACGCCCCACCTGCAAACCCAGGAGCATGACAGGGTAGCCGAGCTTCAGCCCGTAACCTTCGCTCAAAACTGTCGTGATTTTGTACTTCTCCTCGAAAAGGTTCTCGTTCTTTCCAACGACGAACAGCACGCCCGCAAGAATCAGAACCGGGACGAGCACAAACCAACCAACGATCTGGTGAATTCGAGCTTGGGAGAGTCGATGGGTGTAATGCATCATGGCACCTCACACGATAAGGTCTTGGGGTTATACACTGTGAAACTCATGCACCGCCGCATCCTGCATCCGACCAACCTCCGCAGGTGGGCCTTCAGCGACCATGCGGCCATTCTGAAAGAACAGCACGCGATCCAGCACGTCGAATAGTTTGGTTGGCGCCCCTGCGGAAGTGACGAGGGTCATTCCTCGTTTCGAGCGTACACCTTCAAAAAATCCTCGCAATCGCGCCAATCCCCAAGCGTCCAGCCCGAGCAACATATCGTCGAGGAAAAGGATCTCTGGATTAAGGATCAGCGCACGCGCCAATCCCACGAATCGCGCATCGCTCAGCATGAGTTGAGCCGGGAACCAGTCGCGTAAGTGTTCGATTCCCCAAAGGCGAAGAGCCTCTGTGACTTTGTCTTCGATCTCTGGATCTAAAAGAGCCGTGTGATAGCGTAAGGGCAACGCTATGTTATTGAAGACACTCATATTGCTTAGGAGCGCGGGGCGATCAAACACGACTCCGACCCGCCGTCGCAGATCGACATAACCTTCCTCCGGGGCGAGCGCCGGATCGATACCCAGGATCCTGACTGTGCCCTTCAGCGGGGCCTCGATTCCCGCTGCGAGCAACAGCGCAAGACTCTTTCCCGACCCGTCGCCACCTACCAGGGCCACAAGCTCACCGTGTCGAACGAGCAGACTGATATCGTCGACGCGCTGGCCTTCGCGCAAAAAGGCCGAGACATGATCAAGCTCGAGGGTGGGCTGTCCTTTTATCACGAGTAAAACCCTACGGTCACGATGATGTCGAACACCAGACAGATGGTCACAGTATTGAGCATGGCTCGCGTGGTTTGCTGTGGCACTTCCGTAGGGGAACCCTCCACCGACAGCCCATGATGGCTGCAAATCACTGCAATCGTGAATCCGAACAGGACAGCCTTGATTAGTGTAATCAATATATCAGCCAGAGACAGCGCGTTCCCGATATCCTCAAGATAGACCGCGAGCGGGATCGTCAGCTTGGTCTTGGCGACCAGAAAACCGCCGACCACCGCAACAAGGTCAAAGTACACCGTCAGGCAGATCATGGCGATAATTGCGCCGATCAGGCGCGGCATGACAATGAATCGCGTGACATTGATGCCCATGGCCTCGAGCGCGGTGCTTTCCTTGCCTACGCGCATATTGCCCAGTTCCGTGGAGATGGCAGTTCCCGACCGCCACACAACAATGAACGCTGTGATTAACGGGCCGAGTTCCCGAACGATTGTAAGCACAATGATCTGAGCCAGAAGGCCGCTGGCTCCAACGTGCGGGAGGGTCGTTCCCGCCTGGATGATGACGAGGAGTCCCACCATGAGGGCAATGAAGGTGACCGGCGGCAGCGCATCAACCCCCGTAAAAATTACCTGGCGGGCAATGATCCGGTAGGTTTCACCCCGCTTGCGCGGCGACGCGGCAAAAATCTCTTTGGAGGCGAGATAACCTAAGTAGAGGACCTCCGAGGCGTAGGCCACGGCATTTGAGGTCCGTCTTCCGATCCACGCAATCACTGCATGGCGCTGGGGCTAAGGCTTCGGGACGTTCTGTTTATCCCAGTCAGCCAGAAACTTCTTGAGCCCGCTATCCGTCAGTGGGTGCTGCACGAGCTGTTTGTACACCGCATAGGGCATCGTACAAATATCCCCGCCGATTTTGGCGGCCTCTACCACATGCAACGGGCCCCTGACGCTTGCGACCAGCACTTTTGTCTTATACTGGTAGTTGCGGTAAATCGTGACGATGTCGCGGATGAGCTCCATACCATTGTGGGCAATATCGTCCAGACGGCCGATGAACGGACTTACACACCAGGCGCCGGCCTTGGCGGCAAGCATGGCCTGAGTGGGTGAAAAACACAACGTGACGTTGACGCGGATTCCCTGAGATGTTAAAGCCTTGCAGGCCTTGAGGCCTTCCGGAATCAAGGGGACCTTGACGACGATGTTTTTGTGGATGGTAGCCAGATCCTTGCCTTCTTTCACCATGGCGTCCGCTTCGACGCTGACCACTTCCGCGCTGATCGGACCATCGACCAGTGAACATATCTCCTTGAGCAGATCCTTAAAGCTGCGCCCTTCCTTGGCCACCAACGAAGGATTGGTCGTAATGCCGTCCAGCACCCCCCAACTTGCCGCTTCTTTTATCTCTTTGGTATTTCCGGTGTCTAAGAAGAACATCATGGTGATACCCTCCAGGCGATTGGAGACGAGGACAGGACTACCTTTATTCTACAAGCATTTCGTTAATTTTAAAAGTACCCTCTAGGGAGGTTGGATATGCGTCGTGCCGCCATACTATTGCTCCTCCTGCTCGCGACAGCGTGCAGCAGCAATCCCTATCTGGAACAAACCTTGAAGCCAGCTGCTCAGCGGCATGAAAACAAGGAGTGGTTTGAAAAGGAATGGGGGAAACCCTCCGGGGCATCAAAGCGCTTCTGGGGAGGCGAGACCTGGACCTATTACCGGATCGCCGGGGGAACTGACCGGTTCCTAGGCGGGATCAACCCTCATGACTGTGAAATCACGTTGGATTTCGACCAGAATGGACAATTGGATGATTACAGCTATTCGGGGTGCTGAGGCAAAAGGGGACAGGCTACTTTATTTAAGACTTTCCCCACGTATAGCCGTCTCATTTAATCATGCGCTCCAATGCCTCGCGACCCACTCGAGGGTGCGCCTGCGTGGCAAGCGTGCTTCGCAAAAAGCTTTTCACCCCGACGTTGCGACCACGCGCCTGCCGTTTAAGCTCCAAATAAAGTAGCCTGTCCCCTTTTCTGAATGAGAAAAATTCTTCTTAGACAGAGGACAGTTTTTTTTCGTACGTGTCCCGGCAGGAATTACCGCAGAAAAAGTACGTTCTATCGGAATTGCGAATAAAAAGCGCTCCCTCTTTGGGAACAAACATTCCACACACCGGGTCCTGGACCATTTCGGATGCCTGCCCTGACAACTCGCCGCGAGCGTGGTCCTGCCTTTTCGCCAGCAAGCCCCGCAGGGCGCTTCGCACCATAAAGTACACGACGACCAATAAAATCGCGAGGATGACAAGACGCAACATACAAAAAGAGTAACAGAATCCATGAAGACTGGTCAAATACCTTTGCCTCCAAGCTTTTGATTTTCTGTTGAACCGGCGGTCAGCCGGATATTAGTCAAGCCAAGGCGTCCCTCCTCCGATACTGATTAGGCACACGGGATTTCTCCCATCTATCGATATGCCTGAATGAGCAGCAAACCTTTAAATCACGAGGAGACTACCGCCACCAAGGATGGAGATCTTAAGACCAGTGACTTGCCAAAGCCTCTGCAAGAGATCGGGGACATTATCCAGCGGTGAGGAATGAGGTTAGGCAACGAGATCATGAAGGTCTCTAAATCCGCGCGCGAAGGGCCAAAAAAATATTGAGAAAAGCAAGCCTAAATAGACGCTCTTCAGAAGGGCTGCTCAGAACTGTGCTATTAATCTTCTCGTCCTTCTTCCGAGACTGAATACAGACCCCGATTGCCGGTCTTGTAGGTCCTTGGGCGCCTCGACCTTTATTCAGCCTTGATTTCTATGTGTACATGATATAATCTAAGTAAAATATTCTACTATTCACAAACAGTAGACACACCGGATCTTCGATAGACAGTGTTTGTAAGTTCACCACGCTAGGAGATCTTGCTCATGGATACGCTCGTTGCTTGTAAGTTTCGATTCGCGCTTGCGGTTATCGCCGTCTTTCTGGTATGGCCGTCGGTCAACTTTGCGCAGGTTGCAAGTTCATTCAGCGGCGATGCGATCGCCGCCAAAGGGAAAGTAGGTACACAATCTTTCGACATGGACCATCTCACTCTCCCGAGTACTGGTGGCACTCTCGATCTTTTCGATGATGTTCCTAAAACAATTCCTGGTGGATGTCTAAATTGCTTCGATGGCGGAGTAACCATTCTTTCCACATCTGGAAACGCACTTTCGAGCTTAGGGGGAGCGGACATTAGCGGGATCACCGTGACAGTCGGCGGGCATACCATCAGGGCCAACAGTTTTTCCAATACGACTTTCGCCAGCTGTCCCGTATCCCTAGGCGATCCAGCTGACGCGTCGTGGAGTGGCTATGTGGGGTATGTCGCTATTGATGATTCATATAGTTCGACCAGCGACTTCCCCGGTGGGATTAGCGATTCTCAGACCTTCCCGCTTGGAATCGATGGAATAGACGGAACGGTCAGCGTGAATCAGAAGTTCAGCAGTTCAGAAACTGCGGCCGGCGCGGATATCGTTCTGAATGGGCTCCAGATTGACATGAAGAGTGGGGATCAGATCGTGGTCGCATCTACGCATGCAGGCATCACGTGTCCGAAAGCGCCCGCGGGTGGCGGAGGGGGGTGCAAGGGCAAGGTCACTGGCGGCGGTATCTTCATGCTGAATGGGAAGGCCCAGACGTTTGGATTCATTGCGGGTACCAAGAAAGACGGTACATCGTTTGGAAACTTTAACTACGTCGATCACGGCACCGGCGCCCATCTGCAGGGGAATGTGCAGAGTGTCAGCATGGACGCTCTCACTTCCACCGCGACAGTCACCGGCACGCTCAAGACCGGAGGCGGATACACGCTTGTAGTGGTGGATAATGGGGAGCCGGGTCGGGCAGACACCTTTAACCTGACCTCGGGACTGGTCACCACGGGCGGTCCGATCGCGCTGGATCCCCGGGGCGGCAATATCCAGATCCATAAGGGATGTAAAAAGTAGGAAATTAAAACTACGTACGCCGGCAGGTCAAAACAAGGTCTGCCGGCGGCGGGGTGGGCGGAACGTGACTTGCAACCCCACGGTTCGCCTAATCTTGCTGGGTCCTCGAGCCACCTGAAACTCAAGAGATTTTTCCTGTCTTACTATGGCTTTTCTTGCTCCTGGCTGCTTTGCTGCCGTCGGCCCGTCTCAGTTCCATGCTCGCGCTCGAGGCGCTCACGCATCTCTTTGTGAAGCCTGACGCTGTACATGAGAAACCTGACCTGCTGTTCGGGGCTCAGGAGATCCCGGGCTACCTGCCACCGTTCGCGGCGAAGACCCACCAAGGCGTCTTCAACTGCGTAAACGCGGTCCAGCGCCGCCTTTAATGCCTCCTCGTTTGCGACGCCTCCCGGGGCAGCCTTCTCCGAATCAAGGGCCTTGCGGTCGGACCTGCCACGCAGGCTTTTTGCATGCTCGCGCAATGCCAGGATAGCATCGTGACGTTGCCGGCGAAGGTCTTCTCCTTTCTGATCCAGTTGTTCCAAGCGCTGCAACAGCTTCCCTCGCGTAGCATCATCGAGTTGCAACATATGGATCAGTCGTTCTCTTTTTTTTGCTTCAAAATGCCGCGTGCTTTCCTGTTGTCCATCGATCGCCGGGGGCTCAGGCCGCTGCTCAGGTTGCTGCACGAGGAGGAACCCTGGATGGGACACCGTCCCTTCCCGTCCTTGGGTTTCAGCCCCTGCAGGTGATGTCGCCAACGCGGAGATCAAGATCCCTAGTACGTAAAATAGTGTGTGTTTCATGGCCTTGCCTCTCGTCCTCTCAGATGTCCGTAAACAACCGCTCGAGGGCTCGCGGGTCAAGATCCGCAGCCATGCGAGCCAGGGCCGTTTCCGAATCATCCTCATCCCACGTACTATCCCAATCCGCCTCCGCGAAGTCTCCCAATTCTGTGCCCTGACCCCCGGTGACTGCTTCGCTCGTAAGCGCAGTACGGGTTTGAACAGGGTAGTCACCTGTCCTCCATAAGACCTGGTCTCCTAAAAATAGGCCGGCCAGCACGAGAATGAGGATCGAGGCTGCCAGTGCCCAGGACGATCCAGCGGACCACGATCGGCCTGCCCAATGCCTGCCTGAGGAGCGCCTTTGCTGCGGCAGGGCAGACGACACAGCCATCCTTTCACGAAGCAGCGCCGCTTGAACCGATTTCGGAAACTCCCTCCAAAAAGACTCCCCTGGATCCGGTACCTGTCGCTGTTTCACCCTGACCAATACCTGACGGACCGCTTCCATCTCACTTCGACAGGCTGGACACGTTTCCAAATGTGCCGTGATCTCCCGGATACGGTCTGGGTCTCCGTCTAACTCCAGATATGATACGGTCATGTTTTGAACATCGTTGCACGTCACGGCGTCTCCTCCTCCCCGACCAATACCTGTCTCAATCTATTCACGGCATGGTGATAATTGGCTTTTGCCGTGCCTTCAGAACAACACATGATCGCGCCGATCTCCGCGAAGGCATGATCGTGATAGACACGCAGCACCAATGCCTCGCGCTGGCGATTGGGCAGCCTTCGAATGGCCGAGCCCAGCCGGTCCCGCATTTGCGCTTTCGCGGTCGCATCGAAGATGTCTGTTGACGCCGCGAGGGGAAGATCCTCCACGTTCTCATGGGTTATCCTGCCCCGGTCTCGAATCGCATTGCGGCAAAGATTAAGCCCGATCTGAAACAACCAGGTTCGGAAGCTTGATTCGCGTCGAAATGACCCGACATTCAGAAATGCCTGGACGAAGGTCCGCTGCGCAAGATCCGCGGCATCCGCATGGTTTTCCAACATCCGGTACGCCAAGTCGTAAATTGTCTGTTGGTGGCGCCGGATGAGCTCCTCAAATGCCGGTTCCTCGCCAGCGGCATAACGATCCAGCAGTTGATAATCGGTCTCTTCCATACGGACCCACGCTGGTCACCCTCGCTATCTCTGAGACACGAACACGTACGAAAAGGTTAAAAGCGAGGACTACTTACATACTTTAAAATTGTGTTATGATTCCAGAATGGCTATGATGGCCCAATGTGGATACACGCCTTTTTTTCTAGGAGGAAGCTGCGATCATGATGGCACGGCGGACTGGGAAATTAAAGCAATCGGAGGACGCGGGCGATGCAAAGAGCTCCCGCCGGGTCATCCCACGTTTAACCAGCCGGGAGCGCCAGGTGTTGAATCTGGTGGCGAACGGATTGACCAGCCGACAGATTGGCGAGAAGCTCGGCATCAGTCCGCGCACTGCTGAAACTCATCGAGTAAACATTGGCCGTCGCTTGGGTATCAGGAACGTTGCCCAGATGGTTCGCTATGCCATCGAGAACGACCTGTCGCCCGTCCCCAAGCGGTCCCGGTGATTTGTTGATCTAGGATTCCCGCAGAACCTGACCTGTTGAAGACGTTTTCAACCGGCCGAGTTCGTGGGGGGTACCCGCTCCCACCAGCTCCCCGCCTCGGTCGCCGCCTTCCGGCCCGAGATCAATGATCCAATCAGCGTTTCGGATGACATCGACGTTGTGCTCGATGATCGCTACCGTGTTTCCCGTCTCTACCAGTCGATTCAGCACATCCAGCAGCTTTTGAATATCTGCGAAATGTAGTCCCGTGGTCGGCTCATCCAGAATATAGAGTGTCCGCCCTGTCGCTCGCTTCGAGAGTTCCCGGGAAAGCTTGACCCGTTGCGCCTCACCGCCCGATAAGGTGGTGGCGGACTGCCCCAGCTTGATATACCCGAGCCCGACGTCATAGAGAGTGACCAGCTTTGCGGAGATTGATGGCAGGTGCTTAAAGAATTCCACCGCCTCCTCGACGGTCATCGCCAGGATGTCCGCAATACTTTTGTCTTTATACAGCACATCGAGCGTTTCCCGGTTGTAGCGGCGGCCTTTGCAAACCTCGCACATGACGTACACATCCGGCAGGAAATGCATTTCTATTTTGATCAGGCCGTCGCCCTCGCAGGCTTCGCATCTTCCGCCTTTGACATTGAACGAGTACCGCCCCGGTTTATAGCCACGGACGCGGGACTCGGGCAGATTTGAGAAGAGGTCGCGTATCGAACTGAACAGGCCTGTATACGTCGCCGGATTTGACCGCGGAGTGCGGCCGATGGGCGACTGGTCGATATTGATGACTTTGTCGATGTGCTCCGCCCCCTTGATGTCTGCGCAACCATACAACCAGGCGCGGTTTTCGATCCGGCGCTTCCAGAACTTGCTCATAACGGATGTCGGAGGAGCGGTGCGAACCTTTCCGCCATACAGGAGCTGATGCAGGCTTCTGTAGAGCACATCAAAGACCAGAGTGCTCTTCCCAGAGCCGGAGACTCCTGTGATACACGTGAGCAAGCCGAGGGGGATTTTGATCGTGATGTTCTTTAAGTTGTGCTCCTTCGCGCCGATGACAGATAGATAACGGTCCGGCATCCGTATCCGGTGCGGAAGCGCCACTGTCATGTCCCCGCGCAAGTATCGCCCTGTCAGAGAGGCTTTATTCGCCATGACCTCTGCAGGCGTGCCCTTCGCCACGATGTGGCCACCGTGAACACCGGCCCCCGGCCCGAGATCAAGCAGGTAATCGGCCCGTCGCATGGTCTCGGCATCGTGCTCCACCACTATCACCGTGTTGCCCAGATCGCGAAGCCGGAACAGGGTGTCGAGCAACCGCTGATTGTCGCGCTGGTGGAGACCAATGGACGGCTCGTCCAGGATATATAAGACACCGACAAGTCCAGAGCCGATTTGCGTCGCGAGCCGAATCCGTTGGCCTTCACCACCTGACAGGGTCGCGGCCGCCCGATTCAACGTGAGATAGTCGAGGCCGACGTTGATCAAGAATCCAAGGCGCTCCGTGATTTCTTTTAAAATTCGCGGCGCAATCATCTGCTCTCGTTCGGTGAGCCGAAGCTTCGCAAAGAATTCCGCGGCCGCCCGGATCGACAGCCGTGTAACGTCCGCGATCGACTGTCGATGGATCAGGACCGACAGGCTTTCCGGCTTCAGGCGGTCCCCTTTGCAGACCGAGCAGGTCACAAGGTCCGCATAGCCCTCGTCGTCGTATCCGCCGCCCATTTCAGACGACATGCCGCTGGCCGGCGGTTCATGGCCAAGCCCGTCACACGCCGGGCACGCGCCATGCGGGCTGTTGAAGGAAAACAGGCGCGGGGTCAGTTCGGGATAACTGATCCCGCAGCGCACGCAGGCAAGCTTTTCGCTATAGATGGAATCCTTTCCACCATCTACAGCGGTACCCACCAGGCCATTTGCCTGCTTCAGTGAAATCTCGATGGAGTCCGCCAGCCTCCGGGTCGTGGAATCGTCCCGCTTGATCACCAGACGGTCCACAACGATTTCGATCGTGTGCTTTTTCTGCTTGTCCAGCGACACATCATCGTCGGCCAGGTCGTGCAGCACGCCATCGACGCGGGCGCGAATAAAACCTGCGCGCCGCGCCTCCTGGAGCTCCTTGCGGTACTCGCCTTTGCGGTCTCGAACGATCGGCGCAAGTACCATGAGCTTGGTTCCCGGCGCCAGCGTCATGACCGAATCCACCATCTGCTGAACCGTCTGGGCCGTGATCGGCTCATTGCATTGGGCGCAATGTGGCCGGCCGATCCTAGCAAACAGCAGCCGCAGGTAATCATAAATCTCGGTCACCGTCCCTACCGTGGACCGGGGATTTCGAGACGTCGTTTTCTGTTCGATGGAGATCGCCGGCGACAGCCCCTCGATGGAATCGACGTCCGGCTTATCCATCTGTTCCAGAAACTGCCGCGCGTAGGCGGACAGGGACTCGACATAGCGGCGCTGGCCCTCGGCATAGATCGTGTCAAAGGCAAGCGATGATTTCCCGGACCCGGAGAGGCCGGTGATCACGATCAGCTGGTCGCGCGGGAGGACCAGGTCCAGGTTCTTAAGATTGTGCTCGCGGGCGCCCTTGATGATGATCGCGGGAAACTCAGGCATAGAGGTGTATTGTAACCGACGAGGCTCAGATCGACAACATCCGCTTTCCCCTCGCCCCTTGAGGGAGAGTGTCAGGGTGAGGGTGATTATTTATGCTGTATTATCCTAGGCAGTCTCGTTGACACCTGTTCAGAGCTGGAGGACAATCCTCGAAATTCTAACCGTCACATGACATGGGTCGCCACCTACAGATATTTTTAATTTCTAATTTTATATTCTGAAAGGCTGTGCATTAAGTTGATCGGTTGAGGAGACTGTATGCCAGTACCAAAGTACGACGACCTGTTTGATCCGTTGCTTCGCGCAATGCACGAACTCGGTGGGTCTGCTTCTGTGGCTGAACAAGAGGACAAGGTGGCGGCATTGTTACGTTTGTCGGAAAAGGATTTGTCTGAAATCCATCGCGGCAATAGAACCAAGTTTAGTTATCGGCTTGCCTG
>JBBRRL010000015.1:0-12564 GCA_038200775.1 Nitrospirales bacterium | reverse complement strand
GTGGCAATACTCACGCTACAGGGCGGTTTGCACGGGCTGGAGCGCCAAGGGGTTCGTGAGCTCTGTGCAATTCCAGGCATTGGACCCGCGAAAGCGGCCGCTATCAAGGCAGCGCTGGAGATCGGCAAGCGCGCAATCGCCGCTCCGTTAACCACCGGACGGCGCATTGGCTCGAGCCATGATATCTTCGGACATTACTATCCCCTGATGCGGGGACTACGTCGCGAAATCTTCAAGGTGATTCTGCTGGACGGGAAGAATACCATCATCAAGGACCTCACTGTCTCCGAGGGCAGTCTGACGCTCAGCGTCGTGCATCCTCGGGAAGCATTTGGGCCGGCGGTGAGAGAGTCGGCGGCGGCGGTGATTTTCGTGCATAATCATCCGAGCGGCGATCCCGAGGCCAGCCCAGAAGACCGTGCATTAACGGAGAGACTGGTGGCCGTCGGAGAGCTCGTGGGGATTCGGGTGTTGGATCACCTCATCATCGGCGATCGCCGGTATGTCAGCTTTGCCGATCAGGGATGGATTCGGGCGTAGCGTCCACGACGGGAGGAAAGACGGCCATGCCTGCACACAATAAGCCGGTCCAATCGAAGCGTTCTGCGGCATCGAAGAAGACCGCGAGCCCGGCCGATACTGCTCGGGACACGAAAGTACAAAAATCAAGCCGGCCGGAGCCCCAGGCGACAAAGGGTTCCGACGACCTGACCGCTCAGGTCCGACGCCTGACCTCAGACGTTGAGGACCTGAAAGCAGAGCTACGCAAGCGTCCTAGCGCGGGCGGGCAGGAGGGGTCAGCGCGCCGCGATCAGGACAAAATTTTGGCCGATCGTCTCGCCCGGCTCGATGAAAAGATCGAATCGCTGTGGGGGCGCGTCGCCGACATGGAAGAGCATTTCGAAGGCGAGGGGGGCGCGAGGACCAGGGATCGCGAGCCAGAGTTCGACGAGCCGCCCGATCGCGACTTCTACGAGCGCTAGGTCCCGCAACCGCCTCCCTACATTTTTTGCCGGCATTTCACACCGCTTTTTACTCTAGTCTACGTTAAAATACGTAATCATCTCCGTTGACTCGCCGAAATCCGCTGTGCTACCGTGACCGTCATGCACGCTGCTTCCTATACACCGGACTACAAGCATTTCTCTGCGATGGCGAAGGAAGGAAATCTCATTCCGGTCTTTCGCGAAGTGCTGGCCGATTTTGAAACTCCTGTCTCGGCGTTTGCGAAAATCGACGAGGGGCCATGTGCCTATCTCTTCGAGAGTGTCGAGGGCGGAGAGAAATGGGGCCGCTATTCGTTTTTGGGCAGCGGATCGCCCATCATGGTGCAGGGCAGCTCGACACACCTCGTTCTTTCCGAAGGGCGACGCCGTCGTGGAATTCCCATCACGAGGGATGTTCTCACAGAACTACGCGAAATCATGGCCGAATACCGTCCGGTGCCGGTGGCAGGTCTCCCGCGCTTCTACGGGGGAGCCGTAGGCTATTTGAGCTATGACGTAGTCCGGCAGTTTGAACGGCTGCCGTCGCTCAGCAAGGATCTTCTCGGGCTCCCGGATATCAGCTTTCTCTTGACCGACACCTTATTGATTTTCGATAACGTGGCCCACACCATCAAGATCGTCGCGAATGCTCGGGTCGCGGCCGGCGGGGCGAAAAAAGCCTATGACGCGGCCATCCGGCGGATCGAAAAGATCATCGCCCGTCTGCGGACAACCCGCCTCGACGCCTCGGTAGGCTCCAGGCGACGCACGCCGCTTGTGTTTGCCTCGAACATGAGCAAAACCGATTTCGAGAAGATGGTGGTACAGACGAAGGAGTACATCAAGGCCGGCGATATTTTTCAAAGTGTTCTCTCCCAGCGTTGGGAGACCCAGCTCGTCGCGAAGCCGTTCAATATTTACCGGGCTCTGCGAGTCGTCAATCCGTCGCCGTATATGTTCTACCTGAGATTTCCGGACGTCGAGCTGGTCGGGGCGTCACCTGAGGTCTTGGTTCGTTGTGAGGACGATGTCGTCCAACTGCGGCCGATTGCGGGCACACGGCGCCGTGGGAAGAGCGAAGAGGAGGATGGAGTATTGCGGGAGGAACTGCTGGCAAACGCCAAAGAGCGGGCCGAACATGTCATGTTGGTCGATCTCGGCCGGAATGACGTGGGCCGTGTGGCCATTCCAGGCTCCGTGCGCGTGAAAGATTTCATGGTAGTGGAGCAGTACTCCCATGTGATGCATCTCGTATCGCAAGTGGAGGGGCGGCTTCGACCGGGGCAGGATGCCTATGATGTCCTGCGCGCCTGTTTTCCCGCAGGGACTGTGTCCGGGGCGCCGAAGATCCGCGCGATGGAGATCATCGAGGAATTGGAGCCGTCTCGTCGCGGCCCGTATGCCGGGGCCGTGGGCTACTTTGGCTTTTCCGGCAATATGGACACCTGCATCAACATCCGCACCGTTGTGATCAAGGGACGGCATGCCTATATCCAGGCGGGCGCCGGGATTGTCGCGGATTCTGACCCCGAGGCGGAATACCAGGAGACATGCAGCAAGGCCCAGGCGATGATGCGGGCGATTGAAATGGCCGAGGGAGGTTTGGAGTAGCGGTGCTATTGGTCATCGACAACTACGACTCCTTCACCTATAACCTGGTCCAATACTTAGGCGAGCTGGGTCAGGAGCTACAGGTTGTCAGGAATGACGCCGTCACGGTCGATGAGATTGTTGCGATGAAGCCTGAGCGCATTGTGATCTCTCCGGGGCCATGCACGCCTAAACAAGCGGGCATATCCGTCGAAACCATTAAGCGGCTGGCCGGACAGATTCCAATTCTCGGGGTCTGTCTCGGCCATCAAAGTATCGGCGAAGCATTCGGTGGAGATGTGGTGCGGGCGCCCAGGCTCATGCACGGCAAGACCTCCATGATCCGCCACGATCAGCGCACCATCTTTCGTGATTTGCCGAATCCGTTTGAAGCCACACGATACCATTCCCTGATCGTGGCGCGCGAGACTCTTCCCTCCTGCCTCGAGATCACGGCGGAGACGGACGAGGGAGAGATTATGGGCCTTCGTCATCGTACCCTCACTGTCGAAGGCGTTCAGTTCCATCCCGAATCGATTTTAACTCGCCCAGGCAAAGATCTTCTGCGCAACTTTCTGACTCTGTGATCCGTTCAGTATGATCCAACAGGCCATTGCCAGACTCGTCGAGAGGCAGTCTTTGACCGAGGGCGAAGCGGAAGTGGTCATGCACGAGATCATGGAAGGTACAACCACGCCCGCGCAAATCGCCGCATATGTGACGGCCCTTCGGATCAAGGGTGAGACGGTTGATGAGATCACGGGCTCCGCGCGGGCCATGCGAGCAACGGCGATGCGGATCCGGCCGACAGCAGCAGTCGTCGTGGACACCTGCGGGACAGGCGGGGATGGCGCCGGCACGTTCAATGTTTCCACGACAGTGGCGTTGGTCGTGGCCGGCGGCGGCCTTACGGTCGCCAAGCACGGCAATCGGGCGATGACGTCCCGCTGCGGCAGCGCGGACGTTCTCACAGCCTTGGGCGTACGTGTCGATCTCCCGCCCCAGCGCGTTGAAGAATGCGTGAATGAAATAGGACTGGGATTTCTGTTCGCGCCGATGTTTCATACCGCGATGAGGCATGCTGCCGCAGCCAGACAGGACATCGGGATCCGCACGATCTTCAACCTGCTCGGGCCGCTGACGAACCCGGCCGGTGCGAGCATTCAGATTCTGGGCGTATATGAAGAGTCACTGACCGACACCCTGGCGAAAGTTCTGATGAATCTGGGCGCGCGGCACTGTTACGTAGTCCATGGCATGGACGGCCTGGATGAGATCACAATCACAACCAGAACCCGCATTACCGAGGCCAAGGGCAGCCGCATCACCAGTTACCTTGTCAGTCCGGACGATTTCGGGGTGGACCCATGCCGGTTAAAAGATTTGAGCGGCGGGGATGCCGCGGAAAATGCGCGCATTACGCGCGATATTTTGGAAGGACGGGAGGGCCCCCGCCAGCATCTTGTCCTTGTCAATGCCGCGCCTGCGTTCCTGGCCGGCGGCAAAGCAGGGACATTGCAGGAGGGGGTGGAGAAAGCCCGCGCCGTCATTCGATCCGGCAAAGCCATGGAGAAGCTCGAGACCCTGATCAAATGGACAAACGGCTGAGCTTCCATGTTTCTGGATAAAATCCTCGCCCACAAGAAGCAGGAGGTCAGAGAGAAAAAGAAAGCCTCTTATCTGGCGGAACTAAAAACCAGGATCCGGCAGACGTCGGCGCCGATCGGATTTTACACCGCGCTTGCGGGGATGGTGCCTCCGGTGCTCATTGGCCCCAACGGCCCTGTCTCGACTCCCAGAGGGGAGACCCCCCGGCTTATCGCGGAAGTCAAAAAGGCCTCCCCCAGCAGAGGAGTGCTTCGAGAAGATTTCGATCCCCTCGTTATTGCGCAGGCCTATTACCAGTCCGGCGCAAGCGCCCTGTCCGTGCTGACAGACAGGGCATTCTTTCAAGGCAGTCTCGATCTTCTCCAGCGGATTCGGGAAGCCGTTCCATTGCCTGCGCTCAATAAGGAATTCATGATAGACGAGCTGCAGTTCTATGAGGCGCGGGCTCACCGTGCGGATGCCGTCCTCCTGATTGTTGCCGCACTGGACCGCGTGCAGTTGATCGACTATTATCACCTGGCGCGTCAGGAATTCGGACTCGATGTCCTGATCGAAGTCCACCACGAGCGTGAGCTGGATCTCGTGCTCGAGCGTTTGCCGCAGACGCGGTTAATCGGAATCAACAATCGTGACCTGACCACGTTTGAGACGTCCCTGGGTGTGACCTTCCGGTTGGCGAAGCGCATCCCGGACGACAAGTTGATTGTCAGTGAAAGCGGGATTGCCACCTCGGCTGACGTGCAGAAGCTTGCAGAAGCGGGGGTCCGGGCCATTCTAGTCGGAGAGGCGCTGATCACATCCAAGGATATCGGGGCGACGGTGAAAGAATTGCTTGGAAAAGAGGCCGAGAAGGACTGACTTACTTTCGTTTCTTGGTCTTTGTGGTCTTCGCTGAAGCCGCCGCGGGACGTTTCGGTACCATTCCGTTTTCGATGTAAGCAATCACGTCGCCGACAGTCTGAAGCTTTTCAAGATCCTCATCCGGAATTGAAAGATTGAAGACCTCTTCGATCCGATACAGCAACTCGATAATGGCAAGGGAGTCAAGGCCTAAGTCCTCCCGCAGGTAAAGGGTTGCCGCCAACTTGCGTTCATCCTTTTTGAGATACTCGCCTAGCGCTGCGATGACCTGCTTGGTGACCGCCGACTGCTCGGGACGTTTCGGGGCTGCCTTCCTCACTGCCATTTCTTAAACACCAGGGCTGCATTATTACTTCCGAAACCGAAGGCGTTCAACAACGCCACTTTCACTCGCCGCTCCTGGACTTTCGCCGAAATCCCCGGCAGCGCGTCGTCATCCGGTTGCTCATAGTTAATAGTCGGATGCACAATGTTGTTCTGAAGCGCTAAGACTGACGCAATGGCGCCGATTGTGCCTGCGGCTCCGAGGGTATGGCCGATCAACGATTTTGTCGCGTTGACGACGACACGATCGGCGCGGCCTTTCAAGAGTCGCCGGATTCCTCTTACTTCAGCTGCGTCGCCCACCATGGTAGACGTCGCATGGGCATTGATGTAGTCGACTTGCGCAGGTGAAACACCGGCATCTTCGAGTGCCAACATCATGGTCGTCGCCATATCGGCGCCATCTTCGCGCGGGATGACGACGTGGAAGGACTCGCTCGTTGCGCCGTATCCTGCGATCTCCGCATAGATTTTAGCCCTGCGTTTTTTGGCATGGGCGAGGGACTCCATAATTAGTGCCCCTGCGCCTTCTCCCATCACGAACCCATCACGCAATCGATCGAAGGGACGAGAGGCAAGGCTCGGCGTTTTATTGAATTTTGTCGATAGCGCCCGCAAGGTGCAGAAGCCTGCGAACACCAAGGGTGTGAGGCTTGCATCGGCGCCCACGGCCATCATGACATCTGCTTTCCCGGCGCGGATGGTCGAGAGCGCTTGGCCAATAGCATGTGCGCCCGACGAGCATGCGGTCGAAATTGTGAGGTTCGGACCTTTCGCGCCATGCTGAATTGCCAGCAGGCCTGAGGCGGAATTCAGCGTAATCGTCGGAATGAAATTCGGATGGACCCTCTCCGGACGGTGTGAACGATAGAGTTTCGTGATCTCTCGTTCTCCCATGACCATTCCGCCCATCCCAGCGCCGACAATCACGCCGACGCGATGTGGTGCTTCACGCTTTATCTCAAGCGAAGCATCACGCACGGCTTCCCTGGAAGCGATCATTGCGAACTGAGCATAGCGATCCACTCGTTCCGCAATTCCGGCGTCGAGGAACTGGGAGGCTTCGAAGTCACGGACCTGGCCGGCGATCTGACACCGATAGGACTCCAGGGGAAAGTCCCCCAAAGGCCGCAAGGCCGTCACGCCGGATCGGCCTTCCAATGCTGCCCTCCAAAAATCGCCGACCCCGATCCCGATCGGCGAGACCACGCCTAGCCCTGTAATCACCACTCGACGCTGCATTCACGCTTCCTTTTGGTTACGATGCAGGTTGTACGCTACCGACCAGTGACAGTCAACTTGATTCATCGCTGTCAGGATCTGCTGCTGGGTCGTGAAAGGTTACGCGACTCCGCGGAGTTCAAGAGCTTCCAACAATCCTTGGATATCCAGACGCGATATCAGGCTCCTATGTTGACGGTCCCACGCCTCTGGTAGCCCTTTGGCGTAAGGCAATTCTCCAAAGCACCGTAACCCAGTCCATCGCAGGATCGTCGTGACGGTGTTATGACGAGGATCCTCCGGCGGCGGGATCGGGTTATTGAAGAGTATACCAAGTATGTGGATTCCACGGCGTTCGAGACACTCTACCGTGAGCAGGGTATGATTGATGCTGCCGAGTCCTGCACGGGCGACGATGAGGACCGGGAGTCCCAGTTCAAGCATCAGGTCGGTGACAAGAAGGTCATGGCGTAGAGGGACCATGGCGCCCCCCACGCCCTCGACGACGATGCACTCATGCCGGGAGGCCAGCGCCTGAAACGCTGCGACAATTGTCGGAAGGTCAATAATAAGATCTTCTGCCATGGCAGCGACCGCGGGCGCTGCAGCCGCTTGCAGTCGATACGGAGTCATCAACTCCCGCGGGTCCTCGCTCTGCACCACTGATCCAAGCCAGTCAGAATCCATCAGCGCAGCGGTACTGGTGCCTGTCTCCACGGGCTTCATCACGCCCGCATTCAAGCCTTGGGCGCGCAGAGAGGTGACGACGACGCCGACCGCAATCGTCTTTCCCACTCCGGTATCGGTTCCCGTCACAAAAAGTCCGCGTGGGGTGCGCGCGCTCACAGGGGAAGAATCCGGCTGTCCAGGCTGAAGACCTGCCCGGAGACAGCGGGCATATTCGCCAAAGCACACACAAACTGGGCGACGTCTTCCATTTTGGTGCCGATTTCCAACACCGGAGCAAAAGGCGGTGGGGTCGGGTCTTCCTGGTATCGCGTCAAGGCGGTAGCATGCCATCCTGGAAAAACCATATTAATTCGGATGCCGTGTCGGCTCCACTCCCGGGCGGCGGTATGCATGAGCCCAAGCATGCCGGCTTTCGCGGCAGCATAGGGTGCTTGTCCCGATCTCCCCTGGATACTCGAGAGCGACCCTATAAGAACCATTACTCCTCCACCCTGCTGCTGCATCGCCAGGCCCGCAGCCTGAAGACAATGAAAGGTCCCTGTCAAGATTGTCCCTAGGACTGAATTCCACGATTCTTCGGAGAGCCGAACCACGAGGTCGTGAGTGGTGACGCCCGCATTACACACCAAAACATCCAGGCGTCCCCAGCGATCCATGATGGTAGAGACCATCGCGTGAACTGCTTTCGCGTCCCGGACGTCTGCCTGGTAGGCCAGGGCTTCGCCTCCCTGGGTTTCGATCGTCCGCGCGGTATCCAGCGCCCCGACGATGTCTAACCGGTAGTTCGCCGCGACCCGGTAACCGTTACTCCCAAATCCTGTGGCAATCGTACGACCGAGTCCCCTTGAAGAGCCGGTGACCAGAACTACAGGCTTGTCCGCCCTCCTGCTGTGCACAACCTCTCCTCGCGATGGGTATCCTGAGGGAAATCAATTATAGCAGACTTGATGGCAGTAGATCCTTATGATACCTTAGACTTCCTCCTGTTCTTCAAAAATGGAGAGACCATTGCGGCATTCTTTCAGGTGGATATCCCTTCCGCTAAGCTTGATCGCCGTTTGGGCACTGGCTGGCAATGCATTCTCGCAAGCCACTAATAGAGCCGCCTTGCCCCGAGCAGTTGAGCACACCGAAGAATATTTCCCGGACAGTCTCGGGAGTCTGTGGGAGTATGTGGGCTACACACATACGGAAAAGATTGAGCATATTTCGCGGGTTACTTTTAAGAATGAAGTAACGACGATCGGCACCTCGAACATGAACGGCGTCACGGTAAAAATTTTTCGCGAAACGAATCAGGGAAACAAGGGTCCCACTGACGGCTATTTTCGACGCGATGATACCGGTATTGTGTATCACGGAAGTCGGCCGACCACGCCGTTTGAGCAGCAGTTGGTGCCCTACCGCATCCTGAACTTTCCCCTGGTCCTGGGGATGACGTTTCAGCAATTGAAAAAAACGAACGTCGACATGCAGGCGGACCTTGACGGGGACGGACAGTCCGAACGCGGCGATGTTGTGGCGGACGCGCGGGTCGTCGGCTATGAGCCGGTGACTGTGGGAGCCGGCGCCTTTCCGGAGGCGTTGCGTATTGATGCGGTCATGACCCTCTCTGTGACGATGTCGAAGAACCAGCAGTTGGCCATCAGCCAAGATCGGATCTCAAGCTGGTTTGTTCGTGGTGTCGGACTCGTGAAGTATGAGGAGATGATTGAGGCTCCGCCGGTCCTTGAAACCCGGGGCGCGGTCACCTATCTCAGTGAAGAGTTGGAAAGCTACACAATCAAAGGGATGGTGAAGACCTCTTACGGCCCTCCCGTCTCGCAATCCGAGTAGGGTTCGTCAGCCGATCCCATAATTGCCTGTCGGTTCCCCTCAGCATGGACAACGCTTCCAGAAGGTGATCGATGTGACCGGAAGTATGGCCTGCCGTCACGGTGATCCGGATTCTGCTGCTGGATGAGGGAACAGTGGGAGGACGAATCGCCGGAGCATAAATACCCTGAGCCAGCAGGTGATCTGACAAGCGCAGCGCCGCCGCGACATCTCCGACCAGAATAGGCATGATCGGAGATTCGCTGCCGAGGGTTCCGTAGCCCATCGTCTTTAGCCCTTGATCCAACCGCTCCCGCAGAAACCAGAGCCGCGCGCGCCGCTCAGGTTCGCCTTGGATGATTTCCAGGGCAGCCGATGCCGCCGCGGCCATGGCCGGTGGCAGGGCGGTCGTATAGATAAAAGGCCGGGCGCGGTTGACGAGGTACGTGATCAGATCTCGGGTGCCTGTCACAAAGCCGCCGAACGCGCCCAGGGCCTTACTCAATGTTCCCATTTGGATAAGCGCCGCACTTTTCAGCCCGAAGTGCTCTGCCGTCCCGCGGCCCTCCGGGCCCATGACGCCGGTCCCGTGGGCATCGTCGACAACGAGTTGGGCGCTTGTGGATTCAGCGACACTGAGCAGGGCCGGAAGGGGTGCGAGGTCACCATCCATGCTGAAGACGCCATCTGTAAGAATGACCGCAGCCTTCTGATACTTGCTCGCCAGCAAAGCGCGAAGCTGCGAGGCCTCCCGATGGCGGAAAATCCGTAGTGGCGGCTTGCAGGACCGGCAGGCGTCAATCAAGCTCGCATGCGAAAGGCGGTCGGCGTAGATTGTCGAGGCATCTTCGGCGAGCGTTTGAATCAAGCCAAGGTTGGCGTGGTAGCCGGTACTGAACACGAGAGCTGCTTCGGCGCCCTTAAATGCCGCGAGCTGCTCTTCAAGCTCGACGTGGGGGGCCAGTGTGCCGGAAATCAGACGTGACGCACCGGCCCCGACCCCGTAACGGCGGATGGCCGCAGTGGCGGCTTCGATCACTTTGGGGTGGGTCGCAAGGTCCAAATAATTATTCGAGGAGAATAGAAGAATCCTACGTCCATCGATTTTGACCTCTGCGCGCGGGGCGCCATCAATCGTGCGGAGCCGTCGAAGGAGTGAACGGCGGGAGAGCAGATCTATCCGACTGGCGTACATGTGCACCAAACCTATACTGACTTGTTGCCATCGTGTCAAACAATGACCGGCTGTTTGACAATGTCCCGGACGCGTGAGTATAAGGTCCGAGTATGATCGTCCAAGGAGCCTAGAATGTTCAAGATCAGGAAGGAAAAAGTCCCGGTCACGAATGTGCCGCACATCACGGGATCCATGGGCCATGTGGCCGAAACGGCCCGCGATAATCTCACCTGGATGATGGCCGGAATCGCTGCCGCAGTGATCGTCGCGATCGCCATCGGCGGATATTTCTGGCTGCGTCAACACCAAAATGCAGCCGCAGAGGAACTATTCCATCATGGCATGACCATGCTCGCTCAGACATCCCCCACCGCTCCTCCTCCTCGCCCTGATCAAATGCAACAGGCAGTGGAGACCTTTCGAAAGGTGCTCGCGGAATACCCCCGCAGTTCCGTCGCACCGCAGGCAGCCTATATGCTTGGGAATGTCTTGAGCGACTTAAAGGATTGGGAAGGAGCGAGGAAATCCTACCAGGATTTTACGACCCGCTATGGCGACCATACCCCGCTGCTGTCTCTGGTATACCAGCGGTTGGCCTATGCCGAGCTCTCTCAAGGCAAGCTGGATGAAGCGCAGAAGACGTTTCAAATAATCACCACCATATCGACCGCGCCAAACAAGGATCATGCCCTATATGAGCTGGCCCGGATCCATGAGGCTTTACAGCGCCCTGAGGGGGCTCTGGCGTACTACCAAGAGCTCATTAAAGACCACCCGCATTCGCCTTATACCGAGGAAGCCACGATCCGTATCAAGACGCTTGATGCGAAAAAAGCCCCGGCTACACCCGTGGCGCCATCTGCGCCGACATCGGGAACTCGGGGCGTATCTCCGAAATAAGATAAATTCGGGGCGGCCCTATTGACGTTGTCGGTATTCTCTGGGCAGTTTATTGTGGAACTTGCGCGACGACTGGAGACTTACCCCGTGCGGATTTGTCCTTGAGCAGCCACTGTCGCGACTTGTGATGCCGAGCGCGTGCCGCCAGATGAGACAATCCGAGCTTCTCTTTTCCCAACCCCACGAATAGCTTTCGCTTGGGCTCCAGATAAACAGCAGGGTAGAGTGTTCGGTAAACTGGAAGGTTCGCTATCATGGTGTCTTTCTTGCCAACGGGAATCTTAAGCACATACATGGGATCAGGCGGCGTCATCTCGCGCTTGAGCTCGGGATTCAGGTTTTTCATTTCCTGCAGGGAGACGCCTGCCGCCTGGGCTGCAGCCTTCAAATGGACAGGTCGCGTGATGACCATTTCTTCAAACTCCACGGGCGGCTGCGGAGCAATATTGAATCCGAAACGAGCAGGGTCTTTCGCGATCTGCACCGCGGCAGCGAAGCGAGGAACATACTCGCGAGTTTCCGCTTTTAAGAGCTTCGTATCGGTGAGGGCCCAAAAATCGCTGTCTTTGTCCTTGAGCCGGGCCATAGACCGGCCCACTTTGCCTTCGCCGGCATTATAGGCGGCCATGGCTAGTGGCCACGAGCCGAAAAGGTGATAGAGGTCTCGAAGATACTGAGCAGCCGCCAGCGTGGACTTGGCTGGATCCCGCCGCTCATCCACCCATTCGTCGACGCGCAACCCGTAGAACTTCGCTGTGGGTTTCATGAATTGCCAGGGGCCGACCGCCTTGGCACGCGAAACGGCGTTGGTATTGAACCCGCTCTCCACGAGCGACAGGAAGATCAAATCCACGGGCAGCTTGAACTCCGAAAAGACGCTTTGCACGCTGGGGCGGTAACGCTCAAGGCGGCTCAACCATTGCTCAAAACGATCCCGGATCTGGTAACTGAAGAATTGTACATGGCGATCGATTTTCGCCGTCCGGACCATAGGCACCTGAAGGTCAAGGTTCCCAATTTTGTCCACAAGCAAGGGCGTGGCCGGTAAGGCTATGCTCACCTTCTCATTCAGGGGGTCGACATCCAAAAACGGCACAGATGAGTCCGACGAGAGACGCAACTCTGCATGTTCGAAGCGGGGAGTAAACCATTCACTCTGAGTGATGGCATACGCGTTCCTCGAATCTGCTGAGGAGAGCGCGGCGTCCAGTTTATATTCCGGAGACAAGGCGTACCCGGCCGGAGACAACCCAGAGAGCACCAGGGCGATGAAGACTGCGATCAGGAACAAGCGCATGGTTTCTCCCGTACTGGGTCAATACTTTAAAGGGTAAGCCCGGTCAAAGCAAGGTCCACCCTACTAATATACCCGCGCCCGCTATGCGGCCCTCT
>JBBRRL010000014.1:0-12775 GCA_038200775.1 Nitrospirales bacterium | reverse complement strand
GGTGGGCGGCTTTTTCGGCGCAAAGCTTATCAAAGCGGGCGTGCACTGCTCGTTTTTATTACGTGGGCGTACGCTGGAAACGATCCAAACAAATGGACTGACGATTCGCAGTAACCAAGGGTCGTTCACGGTCCGGCCCGTCAGCGCTTCGGATCCTCGGGACCTCCCTCCGGCGGATCTGATTATCCTCGGTGTGAAGCGCTATGACCTCGATGGAGTGGTGGATCAATTGCGGCCGGTCTTATCCGCACGCACCACGCTTTTGACATTGCAGAATGGCGTGGACACTGAAGCGCGAATTCAGGAGCGCCTGCCGAACATTCCTGTACTCGCGGGTGTCGCCTACATCTATTCAAAAATTGCGGCACCCGGAGTGATCGAGCACTACAAGAAAGGCGCGATGGCGATTGGCCGATGGCCGGGCGCGGCGCCTGCCAGCACGATCGAGATGGTCCAAGCCGTCTTCGAGCGCGGAGGAATTCCATGCCAGATCGTCCAGGATATCCGCCGGGTGAAATGGGAAAAGATGTGTTGGAACGTGGCCTTCAATCCACTGACCGTCCTCATCAATGACAATGTCTCCAAAGCTCTCTCATATCCGGAACTCTTGAATGTCATCGAGCGCCTTGTCGACGAAACGGTGGCTGTCGCCGCCGCGGAGGGTGTGACCCTTTCAGCCGGCATGGCGAAGAAGACCATCACATGGTCCCAGGAGATCCGCGACATCCATACATCCATGTATGACGATTGGAAAGCGGGGCGCCCTACCGAAATCAAGTACCTCAATGGGCATATCGTCGACCGCGCGAAAGCGTTTGGAATCCCGGTGCCGGCGAATGAAGTCATCGTCGCTCTTATCAAGGCGATCACCGAGCCGGCAGCGCTTGGCCCTGCACGGCTCACGCTTGATGGGCAGGTCCTACAGGAGATTGTCGTCGATGTGGAAGCGCTGGCAAAATTGCCCGCCGAGGCACAGATTGATGATGTCGGAACGATCATGCCGGGGATGCGGGGCCATGGTGTGAGAGTCAGGGCTCTGTTGGAGATCCCAACGCCGATGATCGGCGCGGACCATGTGACGTTCCACTCCGCTGATGGTAAATATGCCGCAACCTTGTCCTTGAGAGATGCGGCGGAGAACGGGATTTTAATCTATTGCCACAATCATGAGCCCCTATCTGAGGCGGTGGGCGGACCTTTTCGACTGATCGCTCCTGGCCTAGGGGATCTTTGCGCAAACGTGAAAAATGTCTCCCGAATCGAATTTACCACGGGCCCCGGGAAAGACACCCACATCTGACTTGGCAGCACCTGTGGTTGTCAGGTTTCCATGTCCATAGTTCTCCTGACCAGACGCCTTCCGGAGCCTGTCATGGAAGCCATGAACCGATCCTTTGCCCTAATCGGAAATCTCGACGATCGCCCGATCACCCGTGAGGAGCTTTTGACGCAAGTCCGTGACGCTGACGCGCTTGTCGTCACGCTGGTTGACACCGCCGATAGGGAACTGTTCGCACGGGCCCCTCGACTGAAAGTCGTCGCGGTGTATGCAGCGGGCTATAACAACGTCGATATCCCGGCGGCCGGGGCGCGCGGAATCATCGTGACGAACACGCCCGATGTTCTTACCGAGACGACGGCCGACCTCACGTGGGGTCTGCTGCTGGCTGTGTCGCGAAGGATCCCGGAGGGTGAGCGCCTGGTTCGTGAGCGCCGCTGGACCGGATGGGGTCCGACACAATTTCTGGGGTGTGACGTCCACGGCAAGACATTAGGTATCATTGGAATGGGTCGCATTGGTCACGCGGTGGCGCGCCGCGCCTCCGGCTTTGGAATGCCGGTCATCTACAGCAGCCGGCGCGATGCGGTTCCGCCAGGGGAGACAGGTTTCAATGGTCAACGGGTTTCACTGCCGGCGCTTCTTGCCACGGCGGATTTTGTCTCCCTTCATGTACCTTTGACCGAGCTCACGCGACACCTGATTGGAACAGAGCAGCTAGCCCTGATGCGCCGGACTGCCTATCTGATCAACACCGCTCGGGGTGCCCTTGTGAACGAGGCGGCACTCGCCGAAGCCCTGACTGCCGGCCGGCGCAGGATTGGACGTGTACGAGCACGAACCGCATATCCATCCGGACCTCCTGCGACTCCCTAATGTGGTGGTGCTGCCGCATCTTGGTTCCGCCACCTTGGAGACGCGGGTGCGGATGGGGATGATGGTGATGGAAAATATCACCGCTGCGCTATCCGGGGAGGCACCGCCGAATCGCGTGGCTTGAAGATGGACAGGCGTCAGATGAATTGACATGGCGGTAGCTGCGTGTTGTAATCCCCGGCGTGGATTGAGGATTATGGATCTATTCGGAAACGTCAAGCTCCTCGAGGTATCGCTTCTCATCACGCCTGAGCAGAAGTCTTGGCTCGACATGATGGTCAAGAAAGGGAAGATTGCCGTCCCTCCCGGCGGGACGCTTCCGGAAGGCTCCGTCATCTCTATTTTTCTGCGGACGATGCTCTGGAATTCTGAAGAGCAGCGGCAAACTATCGATAGGGCGCCCAAAGACGTGATCGATCAGCTTCGGGAACAAAGGGGTCTCGTCAGCATTGTTGCGCAGGTTTCGGAGGACCAAAAAGCCTGGCTCGATCACATGGCCGCTAACAGCCACGTATCTCCATCTGCCGGCGACACCGTTATTTCAATGTTCGGCAGAATCCTGCTACAGGATGCAATGGAGCAACAAAAGGCGCTCGAGAGTGCTGACCCGTGGGCTGATGACGACGAAATGTAGCGTTATTTGGCGTTCAAGGCCTCAACTGCGGCTTTTGCGACGACCTCATCCTGCTCGCCCTTCCCGCCTCCGACGCCAATCGCGCCGACGAGCCTGCCATCTTTAAGCAAGGGATGACCCCCCGGAAGGGTCGTAAATTTTCCTCCTGTCGTGGAGGCAATCTCATCCGCGATGTTCGGAGGAATGCCGCCAGAGCCGGATGGTTTACGTATAGATGCCGCTGTATACGCCTTGCTGAATGAAGTGTGGTTCGTGTGGACAAAGGCGCCATCCATCTTGATGAATGCAAGAAGGTTGCCGCCAGCATCCACGATCGAAATGCCCATCGGCACTCCTATCTCCTGGGCCTTCGAAACGGCCGTACCCAGGATCTTCTGCAGGTCCGACGTCGACAGCTGAAGCGATGGGGTCTCGGCAAACGCCGACAAATCGGCGCCCGCGAAGCACAGCATTGCAATCAAGCTTACAAAGATCCGTATCATGATTTTTCTCCCACTCCCGTTTCGGTATCGACGAGCCGGCGGGGCACCTCTCGTCCTTCCTCAAGGTCCAGCAGATCGATCCATGTCACGACATCAGTCCGGGATGGGTCAATGGTATCCCGGGTCTTCTTGAAATAGGCCCATTTGGCCTCATCATCCGGCCCCCGCCCCAGCAACTGCTTATTCCATAACTCGATTTGTTTTGTTGAACGCGAGCGGCCATGGACCACGAGCCACTCCAAGATCAGCTCATCCGTGCGGGTCTTTGAGGCATAGGAGAAATCCTGCTCGCTCACTTCGAGGAATGAGAGAAAGAGCTTATCCAGAGGACACGGATACACGTAGTCGCCGTTGACACCGGCTTCCCGTGCCCGCGCCTTGTCAATCATTCTCGCTAAATGCACGAAGCCGCCGAGTTGTTGCTTCGAACTTCTGGGAAATTCGGTCCTGAGGTTTTTTGCACCGGGTCTCCGGATCTGGCCAGGGATGTCATCAAGCGACTTTCCCTTACTGTCACCCATACCGCTGGAGCCCGGAATGTCCATGCTCATTTCCGCCTCACAATAAACGATGGTTCGTAAAGGTCAAGGTCTTGATTGACACAGCGCCGTGCTCGGCAGAGATGACACGCCGCGAGGCGGGGAGATCCGCCTGGTCGATGCGGACATGTGTGTCGGTGAAGCTCTCGACGTTCGTCAACTTTCCGTCCTGCGGGCTGAAGTAGTAGACCGTATATCTGGTGGTCAGGTACTTCGCGTCCTGGGTGAGGCCGCTGTCTTCGATATTGATCGTGAATTTTACTGGGCCCATGCTTCGGTTGATTTGCGTGATGCGATCGTCCTTGATCCGATAATGGGATTTGAGGGCATCGTGAATATAAACCGGTTGCCCGAGAGGATGCGACCCGTCGGGTCCAAGAGTCAGGACACTTTTTCCGTCCGATTGGTCAAAGGTTCGCGGACCACGATGCACAGCGATCATCCCAATGGTGCTGGTCGCCCACTTGTGAAGATCGGGATCATCCAGCACGACCTCGACGTCCTGACCCAACTTCACTGTCACCTGCCCCTTTGTCTCTTTGCCGTCAACATTGGCTAGCAGGTCTGCGGTAAAGCCTTTGAAGCCAGCCGGCCATCGGGCAGTTTTCTCAAACGCGCGTTGCAATAGCTTCCTCGCCTGGGGATCGTCTTTGACAGCAGTTGGGGTGTCGGAGCGGGCGTGAGAAGTGTCCATGGATATCTCCTTTGAATAAGGTCCTGGTGAATAAAGGATATTATAAGAGGCGATGTAGGCCGCATACAACCTCCTCCTGTAGCCCAGCAGGGTCGCGTCTTAGGGCTCAAGCTCCTAAATACCCTAAATAGTTAAGGTCATAGTCGGGGCGTGAAACCTCACGTAATAAAAAATCGGAGCTCAGAATGGGATATTTAATCTGAAACCTCATTCGCCAATGCTGAACGACGCCTGGGGCATTCATTTTTTTCTGTTCCATATAGGTTTTTCTACATATGAAAGCGATTTTGTGGTACAATCCCCACAATGAAAACCTTGCCTAAAAAGACACAGAAGCCCAAAGCGACGAAAAAGTCTGCGAAGGATCCCCTGCCGAAGAATAGTCATCGCCGGATCGGCGGGGACGTCCCTGAGCCTGATAAATCAAAGACTAAGGCCGGATTCTCTAAACCAGGGGAAAAAAGAAAAGGCCAATCCGCCTTGGCCACCGCAGTTGCCGAGGATGAGCTCGAAGAGCGCCGCCGTCTCTTTGCCAAGGCTCGTAAAGGGGACAAGGGGGCGGTCGCGAAGATCTATGAACTGTACGGAGCCCGCATTTATACCACTGCCCAGGTAAAGGAAGTGAAGCCGGCGCGCTATAGCCAGGTTCTCCCTTTGCGTCGGCGAGCCCAGCGAGGGTAATTTCTTCCTCGCTCGCCATATTCCATGAAAGAGAATGATCCTACCAAGCTAAAGTTGCTCTATGAGCGCTTCCGGGATGTCTGTTTGGTCGAGAAAGAGGTCTGGAAGGAAATTTATATGCCGCGCGACGAGCCGGAGGGGATGGTCAAGCGTACCAATGTCCAGGACCGGTATGAGGTCACTATTGCTTCCGCCGAGGCCGAGGCAGTCCTCGAAGCCAATATCGCACTGGGCGGCGAAGCCCTAGACGCCGCGATTGCCGAGTATCGCTCGGCCATCAGTTTCCAGCGGCTCTGACCTTGCCCCTGTGGAATGGCTTAGAGATGGATTGCTCGGCGGTTGGGCGGTTGGATTACTGCACCGCGACCCGCAATCCTCCCTCCGCAAGAATGGTCGCCACCTGCTGGCACACCCTGTGAGATCCTGAGTACACCTCTGCCGAGCCAACATGGTCGATGTGATAGGCTAGCTCGAAAGCGCGGACTGGGGTCATATTGGGCACCGCCAGACACAACAGTTCAATGACTTGCTCATAGCTGTGGCAGTCACAATTGTAGACAATGACCCGCCCGCCGTGCTCGCTGCCCGTTGAAACGGTCGTTTCTTCAATGGTTTCGGGGGCGGGTGCAGTTTGGAGTCTTGCCATGCGTATTGGAACTACTCTATCACAGGGTTAGGAGGGGAGCCAGAGTATGGTATCGCTAGATCCCCGCGTCTGGTGGCCACTTTTTCCGTTGTTGCTGCTTGTCGTGGTTCTCGCCCTCAGCGCGGGACTTATATGGGTGATCCGTAAGAGAGCGCCAATGACTGACGTGATCATGCAGTCGCTCGCGCTGGCGGCATATCTCCTCACCGCCGTCGTCGCGATCGCCAGTGAAGGCGGTAGAGTTCCGGTATATGTCCACCGATTACCGTCTCTTCTGACGCAGGCCCTCTTGATTGTGCAGCTGGTTCGAATCTGGAGGCGGGCGGATGCTAATCCGTTACGGGTATACAACCTCGTGGCATGGGGAGCAATCCTTGGTGACACGAGTCTGCATTATCTGATGGCAAGAGGCTAGTTGGGCCGAAACATTACCTTCCTATCACTTCCGAAGGCCGCAATAGCGCGCAATGCCGTCTCGATACCGCAACCAGTGATCCAGCCCCTCCTGCATTGACTGAAGAATCAATTGTTGGTCGGCGGCTCCAGTGGTATAGGTCAGGACGGTTTGCCACGCAGTCTGTCGGTGTCCGGCTTCCACCATGGAATGGGCTCGGATCAGGTCAAGATATTTGGGATCGACGGCGTGGTTCTGCACCAACGGGTGCTTGCGGACGACCTCCTCAATTTGCTCTGCGTTTTTGGGCGGGGAGGGATTCGTGATTTCCTCCCGGTCGTTGACACTGCCTTCAACGAAAATCGTGACGACCGCCAAAGCAATGAGCCAATCCGACACGTGAGTGATCTTGTCCAGCCACTCCCTGTACATTCGGCTCTCGGCCAGGAGATTGACGTCCCGAAAGTGAGCCCGCTCAAATCCTAATCCGAGCATTAAGGTCAGAAACAAGTCCGGATGCGACTGACCGAGCGTGAGGCCTCCCGTGTCTTCTTCGTACACATTGGCCGCGAGCTCGCTGCGAACCGGCCGCGGGGGATTTTTCCCATGAATGCGGCTTAGAAACACTGGGAAATCGCGCACGTAGACCGCATATTCTTGCCGATAATGCGTCTCGATTTGCGCCTTCGTGCATTGAGGTCCGAACAGGAGGGGCCAGGCCCAATGGTCCTTGCGATCCATGATCGCGAACAGTTTCTCTCGGAATTGGTCGGGGGAAAGCGCTTTGATCATAATGTCTCCATTGTGTGACCCTATCCTATGCTACAATGCGAACGCGATGCCTATGGAAAAAATCACGATTCAAAGCACTGAAGAGATTTTCGAATTTCTGGCGCATGTGTCGCTCAAGGGGCGCGGCGTCACAACCGACTGCCTGTTGGACCGAGTCCTCGATGACGGCTTTACCGAACCCATCTACCTGAATGCCAGCGGTGTAGACCCAGATGCTTTTTACCAGGGGAAACCGGGAGCATGGGCCGTCTATCAAATACGGGAATGGAAGCGAGTCATGACGGTGTCCGGAGGGCCGGGACAGGAGAGACGCGTCCAAATCACCGAGACCCCCTGACTGTGTGGCACCCTCAGCCATTGCTTTCACGCCGTGCGGGCTTTAGAATTTGCGCATGACCAGATTGGTGGCGCCCCGCGACGAAAATGAGCTGATGATCCTGATGAGCGTTCTGGAATGTGAGGGGATCGCATATCAGATTCAGAACGAGCATTTCGGTGGATTATATCCCGGCCTGAACATTTTTGCGCTGAACGAGCGGATTATTTTCGTGGACGAGGCTGATTACCAGCGCGCCTGGGTGGTCGTCCGGGACTTTCTGAAGGCAGTGGAACGGCCTTCCAGAACAGCTGGCGAGGTGGCGAGCATTAGTACCATCCCCCGACCAACTGATTCTCCTCGAAATACAGATAGCGGTGCTTGACAGTAGCGCTGTTAATCCAATCCTCGAAAATCCATACCTCTCTGCGTGTCCCGTTATCGGTATACGTCACATCGATAGAATACGGTGAACCCCAGCTCTCAAGCACTTGTTGGCGGGTCATCCCCACGACGACCCGCTTCTGAGATATGGCCTGGGCAAAGTTCGAATCGTACCGAAAAAACGGTGCGAAGCGCCACAGCACCATTCCGACAAGCATAAATCCGAGCAGGCCATAGATGGCCAGCCGTATGTAGCGGCGTCGCAGATACGGCACGGACACGGCGGCGGAATGAGAGTTCATCGTGCAGTAGCTTAGCAGGCGGTTTTTCGAGGGGTCAAGACGAAACGAGAAGGCGACAGGCCGTATGTACGTGGAAGTGGACTCAAGTCCGAATTGGGAAGGCTCGGTGTTTCTACGGTTTCGAGAGCGAGGTCAGGCGCGGCGAGTCACCCAAGTCCGGACCTATGACCGCATCTCTACCGGCGAATGGTGCATGGTCACAGGTCTCAAGGGAGAGAGTCCCGAAGGACTGTGTCCTGCGTTCGCCCAGCCGGTTGAAGACTCAGGGGCGGGTACGGTGTATCTTGTTTGGGGCGGCACCTGGGGGTTGCGACTCAAATCCGCCGCAGATGATAGTCCATGGAATCTGAACGATGCATCCCAGTGGGGAGAGCCATATCTTTCGATGGCTGAGGCGCAGGATCTTCGCTTCGAACCAGAGTAACGAATACTGAGAGCCTCCGAGTTTGCACAGCCATAGCCCTTTACGGGGCGTAGCGTGGCTTTGGGATGCCTTTTTTGACAGCTTCAGGCGGCGGCGGCAGATTCTTCGCGTTATCGGAAAATGGATTCAGTAATGTTTCATGAGTGATTTTTTGGTGTTCGCGTATAAACCCGGCGCTGTCGACGGAAAACTCCATCCGGGTAATGGTATCGCTCAGACGGATTCGCGGTTGGAAACCGTCTGGATTGTAGAGCCGGTAGGCCAGTGACCAGTCATAGTCGTCCTTGGATCGCTCTTTGGTCAAACGCCTGGCTTCGGCAGAAGCGGGCTCCTGAATCAGAATAACAAAGAGGTTGGAACGAAACGTCGGGGCGTTTTCCGAGTGCGGGGGTTGGAACTCTGGCACCAGGCTTTCCAACTTTGATATAGGAACCGGAAATGGGACGGCCACCGCCACTTCGGCAGCCTGCGGCGCATCGGGATTGAGGAATTCAATCTCGACGAGGCTGACAAGAAGCGTAGAGGCGTCGCTATTGCGCTTGAATTCCTCCATATACTGAAAAGAATACCGCACCGTGACCTTTTCGCGGCTGAACACATAGACGTCTTCGGCCAGGGTCCCGGACATCTGATCTTTCAAAACATGTTCCCATGTCTCTAGAGAGTGATAGTTGAAGATACGCTGAGCCGCCATTCGTGTCCGGACTTTTTGGGGTGGGCCGAGCTTTGCACGAAGCTCAGCTTGGGTCAGCCCGAGAAAGCCGTCTTGGAAGAGAGCACCTGCCGACACGGTTGGAACGACGAATAAATGCAGAACCCCTGCCAGCACGAGAACTTCGGCCCTTCTCGCAAACCGCATCGGGTCCCCGTCGCCGTTGAGAAACCTTTGGTTATCCTACGGTCGAGGTCAGTCCTTGTCAAGGCAGTCTTTGATCATGGCGTCTCATTATCCAGGCATGAAGCGCAGAAAGCTGTTTCCCATTCGTATGGAGTTCAGGTTTCGTTCGCGTGATCATAAGCATTGTTGCAGTCAAGATCGCAGGTTGCCGATAAGGATGACCTACAATCTCAGGGGAAATAAACCCGTTACAGATACCTAAGAAGTTCTTGTCCGATTGTGCTGGTTTGGTTTATACTTTCTTTCCAGCAGCCCTAGGTCGCTCTTCTTTGGAAACTTTGTATGTCGGTGTTGCCTCCCTATTCACAACATCAAAACTGGAGTTCAGATCCAAAAGGAGAATCCGGGGATGACAATCACTGAACCCCTCGCCTCACTTTCCTATAGCGCTTTCGATCAGGGACGGTCGCCGTCTTGCGTGCTTGAAACAGGGGTTTTGAATCGTCGGCAATATCCGCGTGCAGTGCTCGACATTCCGGTTCAGTTTTACAACAAAGAGGAGGTTTTCTCTGGTCGCTCGCTGAACATCAGCGCTGAAGGTCTGGGTGTGACCTGTGAAGGCCAGATGCATGCCGGCACTGCTCTCGATCTTCAATGCGCATTTAGTGAGATGGCGTATTTACATATTCCAGGGCATGTTATCTATTGTACGCCGGTGAAGGACGGCATCTATGCCGTCGGGATCAAATTTACGTCGATTGGAAAACGAGAGAGTGTAATGCTGCTGTCTGCCAGTAAAGGAGGCCCGCACACAAACGAGATCGAGAGAGCAATCCTGCGAATGTCCGTCTCCATCGCCCATGCGGAGCTTCAGACGAGAAGCGTAAAACCTCCTCGATCATGCCACCGAGCGCACGCGGACGACGTTCGAGGCCCAGCATCGCCAGATGCGACTCGTCGAGTCGTCATCACCGGAATCGGGGCCATCGCCCCGAATGGCATTGGCCGAAAAGCTTTCTGGAAAGGACTTGCGGATGGCAAAAGTTGTGTGGACCGTATCTCTTTCTTTGACCCATCCAATCATCCTTCTCAGATAGCGGCCGAAATACGAGACTTTGATCCATTAGCGTATATTCCCAATAAAGAAATAAAAAGGATGGGCCGCTCCGCGCATATCGGAATCGCCGCCGCCATACAGGCTGTGGAGGACGCGTCCCTGGAATTCAGTGCTGATGTAAGAGGTTCCATTGGTGTGATCGTTGGCACAGGAACGAGCGGTCTTGAGTACGCCGAGGAAGACTTCTATGCGATGCAGGCGGGAGGGGTGCGACGAATGCGGCCATACGCGGCAATCGCGGGGTTCGGTGGGGCGCTCTCCAGCGAGATCTCAAGAGCCTTGGGGTTGACGGGTCGAAGTCTGACAATCTCGACAGGCTGCACCGGGGCGACCGATGCCATGGGAATGGCGCTTAACTCAATACGGCATGGTATGGCTGACATTATGCTGACAGGCGGTTCGGACGCGTGCGTCACCCCCGGCATATTAGGCGCGTTCTGTCAAATAGGAGCGACGTGCACGAGTTTTAACGCGACTCCGGCGAAAGCTTCGCGGCCCTTCAATAAGGACAGAGACGGCTTTGTGCTTGGTGAAGGGGCCTGGATGTTCATCTTCGAAGAATTAACCCACGCATTGCGCAGAGGGCGGAGAATTTACGGGGAACTCGCGGGGTATGCCGCAACGTGCGATGCGTATCATATGTCGCGTCCCTTGCCTTCCGGGCAGTATTCCGCACAGGCGATGAGGCAGGCCTTGAACGATGCCGCAATTAGCGCCGCAGAAGTGGATTATATCAATGCGTATGGCAATGCGACACGAGTCAATGACAGCTACGAGTCCATGGTCATTCATCAGGTCTTCGAAGAGCATGCGAACCGATTGATGGTCTCTTCCATCAAATCGATGATCGGGCACTCAATCGGATCCTGTGGCGCCGGCGCAGTGGCCGCGACATTGATGGCTGTTTCGGAAGGCATCGTGCCCCCCACCATCAATTACGAGGTGACCGACCCCGAATGTGATTTGGATTACGTGCCGAATCAAGCACGCGTGGCCCAGGTCAAGGTCGCCCTCTGCAATACTATCGCCTTCGGGTCGAAGAATTCCGTGCTTATTCTTAAGAAATATGATCCTGACGACTAATGTGTGGGCCTCTATAAGTAGGGCGTCCATCGTATGCACCAAACCGTATCTTTCAAAGGCGAGCGCCCATTTGTTTTGAGAGCGTCGTCGATGGTGCAAGGGCACGCTGAAGATGTTTGTAGGATCTGAATCGGCCGTCATCGGGCGCCAGCGACGCGAGGTATATCAGGTAGCCGAGACATACCCCTTATTTGCCACATGCTTTCGAGCGCGGGAAATTCTTGCGCAAAGCCACGATGAGCTTGTAGTGAGAGTCGGGTCATCCATCTGGGGGTATCCCACGACTTGGATTGGGCGGGGCACAAAAACTAAGAATCAGTCGATCGCGTTTGTCCAGACCGATGGTTTGCTGAAAGGCCTTTCGGCGCTCTGGAAGTTCGAAGATGTCGAGTCCTTCACAAAAGTCACGATCACGTTCCGTTTTGCTCTCCAGATTCGCGGAATCGGGCCTATCTTGGAGATGCTCATAGGAGAATTTAAGGTTAAGCCAACGGTGAAAATGATTCTGCGTTTATTAAAGAAAGCTTCTGAAGAGCGAAAATGACGGCCCGCGACCTGATTGTCTATAGCGGCTTGGCTTCTTTTGCAGTCAATTGTGGGCTGGGGGCCTATGTCTTTCTTAAAAATCGGACTAATCCCACTAATGTGTTTTTCGGCGTGTTTGTTCTCAGCATTGGCAGTTGGAGTATTGGGTCATCATTGGTAAATCTTATTCCGGATGAGCATCTCGCTCTTCTCGTGCTCCGCAGATGCTATGTGTCAGGCGTCTTTGTTCCCGCATTATTCGTCCATCTTGCCTACTATCTGACCGGCCGGATCTTGACGAACCGAACATTTCTTGCCCTTGCCTATCTCCTGTCCACAATGTTTGCGACAACGGTCTACAGCCCGTTATTTATCGAAAGCTTGCAAATCGTCGCCCCGTTCGACTTCAGACTCTCTAACCCTGGTCCCATCTACTACGCTTTTCTTGCCTATTTCGTTTTCCTCGTCCTGTATGTCCTGGTCCTGATGTACAGGGCAAGCCAGCGACTGGTGGGACTCAAAAGGCGCCAGATGCGATATATTTTCTATGCGCACTTGATCGCGTCGGCTGCAGGCTTGAATTATTTTCTGAGCGTTCTCGATGTTATTCCATTTCCGCCGGTCGACGACTATCTTCTTGTCATCTACTTTGGCGTGTTTGGCTATGGGATCTTTCGCTACCATCTCATGGATATCACGGTCGTATGCCATAAAGGATTAGTTTATGGTCTGCTCTTCGGCGCGACGATCCCGGCCTATGTGATGATCC
>JBBRRL010000013.1:0-13221 GCA_038200775.1 Nitrospirales bacterium | reverse complement strand
CGTATCGCAGGTTGAATTGAACGAGATGCATTCGTTGCCACAGACCGCGGACTTCAAGGTTCAAGTCGTCAAAGCCGATGGCATCAAGTGCGAACGCTGCTGGAAATATCGCGATGTGGGGGACGACCCGGCGCATCCGACCTTGTGCGTTGCATGCTGCGAGGCTGTGGCTGAAGATGCTGCCTGACAAGAGCGTGTTGGTTGAAGGGACCTTGGCGCCGCAGCGACGATTCGGATTGATGACCCTGATCGTCTGTATGGTCATTCTGTTGGATCAGGTCACGAAGTGGCAGGTGGCGGGCGCAATGCGCTTGCATGATTCTATTTCTATCGTCCCGGATTTCTTTAACGTGACGTATATCCGGAATTCCGGCGCCGCCTTTGGCATTCTGTCCGGGAGCCACGCAGGTTTCCGGATGGTGTTCTTCGGGGTGACATCGATCTTAGCGCTCTTTCTTCTGGGAACCATCTACGCGCGTCTCCTGCCCGGGGACAGGATAGGACAGGCCAGTGTGGCCTTGGTCTTCGGCGGAGCTCTTGGCAACTTGATCGATCGGGTGCGGATCGGAGAGGTCATCGATTTTCTTGACGTCTCGATCGCCGGGTATCATTGGCCCGCGTTTAATGTCGCCGACAGCGCCATCACCATTGGCGTCGGACTTCTTATTCTGCACTTCTTCCTCCACGAGGAATTGGCGATAAATTAGGCATGCGTGGTTTGTCCTCTCGCCTCCGCTGAGTTGATGAACGAAGTTCTGACTGTTTCCGCCGGCGAACATCCAAAACGCCTGGACATCTTTCTCAGCAGTCATACCTCCGGTCTGTCTCGCGCAGGCGTTCAGCGTCTCATCGAAAACGGCGCTGTCATGGTCAATGGGAAACGGCCCAAACCGTCGTTGAAGATTCATCCCGGCGATCAGGTCGTGTGGGATATTCCAAAACCTGCTCCGCTCGAGATCGAAGGTGAACCGATTCCCCTGGAGATTCTCTTTGAGGATGAATCGCTCCTCGTGCTGAATAAGCCCGCGGGGATCGTCGTGCATCCCGCTCCCGGTCACTGGAAGGGCACGCTGGTGAACGCTCTGTTGCATCATCTTCAGCAAGGCTCCGCGGGCGGGTGCCTCTCCAGTATCGGGGGCCGTGAACGACCGGGGCTGGTCCATCGTCTAGACAAGGGGACAAGCGGAGTCATGGCCATCGCAAAAACGGACACTGCCCATCGCGGGCTGTCCAAACAATTTACGGAGCACACAATCCAGCGTGTGTATGTAGCCGTGATCGCCGGATTTGTGAAGGGATCAAAGGGCTGTGTCGAGCTTGCCATTGGTCGCGACACTAAGAATCGCCAGAAGATTTCCGCTCGTACCACCTCGCCCCGTGCCGCGGTCACAGAGTTTCATGTGGTGGAGCGCTTCGGCAAGAGCGCGACACTGGTGGAGGTTCATCCCCAGACAGGCCGGACTCATCAGATTCGCGTACATCTGGCTTCAATCGGGCATCCAGTCTTGGGCGATGAGGCCTATGGTGGAAAAAAGGTCTGCATCATCAACGATCACGCCATTGAACGACCGATGTTGCATGCCAGGACATTGGGATTCACCCATCCACTCAGCGGAGAATACCGTGAGTATTCGGTGCCGCCTCCTGTCGATATGGAAGAGGTGATGAGTAGCCTAAGAAGCCAACGGACTAGTTGAGGTAAGTTGCGGGTCGTCGACTATACGGCGACATGCGCGCCTGCGAATGACCCGCTCAATAAGCGCACCTCACGCTGCGGGAAAGGGATGTCAATACGCCGGGCGCGAAAGCGCTCCACGATTCCCTGGTACAGCTCCGCCTGGGCGATACTATAGTCTTCAACTTTCACCCACGGTTGAATTGATATCACAATGGCGGAGTCCGCCAACTCGCAAATGCCGATAAGCGGCATGGGTTGTTTCATCACGCGAGGACTGTGGTCGATTACCTCGTGGGCAACGCTGAGGGCGGTATTCAAATCAGCGGCATACGCTACCCCGACGGTCAGATTGAGTTGTCGCATTGCCCCATCGTTGTGCAGGATCTCTCCGAGAATCTTCCGATTGGGAATGACAACCCGAGACAGATCGGTATGCTGCAAGGTCGTCGAGAAGATCTCTATCGACGTCACTTGTCCGTACACACCGAGCAGTTCGATATATTCGCCCACGCGGAAAGGCTTGGTGAAGATGATGGAGAGACCGGCGATCACGTTCCCGAGGACACCCTGCAGCGCAATGCCGATGCCTAGGCCTGCCACACCGATGCCGGCGATCAAGGGCGCCACCTGCACGCCGAATTTATCCAGCGAGACGACCAGAGTGAACAGCAGCACAACAACTCGCACAGTCCGCACAATGAGGAGTCGCACCGGCGGTTCCATTTGCTGGCGCTCCAGCCACCGACGCGTGATGTTTCCGATCCAACGAGCCAATAATCCACCGACTGTCAGGATTACGATCGCCCCGAATACTTGGAACCCATATCGGATGGCCAGATCCAACGTCAGGTCTTTCGGCGACATATGCCCTCCTTATTGTCCAAACAGTTTTTTCAGTGTCTCCTGGCCCTTCTCGATGGTGCCGCCGCTCCCGCCTTTACCCTTTAAGAATTCGGCCGCCTTCTCTTTGATCTGTCCTTTGAGCTCTGCCTCCGCCTTCGAGCCCAGGACTTTCATATCGAGCGAATAGGACGGCGCTTGGGCGGTTCCCGTGATCACCATGGGCACACTGATTCGGCCTCCTGTCATGGCCATTTTGGCAAGTGGAGAGCTACCGGCGATGCTTTGGCTGATGGCTTCCGTGAGGCTCAGATTGACTTTCAGGTGGAGATCTTTGTCAAACCCAACCGTGCCGGTGCCGGTCGCTTGGAAGTCATGGCTGTCCATGAGCAAGCGCTCCACCGTGATGATCCCGCGCTTGATCACCACATTGGATTCGATCGCGGAGAACACGGTGGCGTTGGCAAGGTCTTGTTTGATGCCGATCGCCTTGAGGAGCACAAAGGCCTCCTTTAGAGATTTACGCCCTCGATCTTGCCCTCTTTCGCCACTACGTGTCCGTTTCCCTGAAGCGCGTCCGTGAGCTCTGGCATTGAAAACCCTGCACCCCGGACGGACAGGTCCATGGCGGCAGTGCCGCTGATCGAGACTTTTTCCGGTCCGACCGCTTCCATGATGGGACCGAGTTGAATTGCAGTGACAGCGACTTTGCCGTCGAAGGGCGGCGACTTTGGCCCAGTCGTCAAGTCGCCCTGCGCCACCACCTGACCCCCGAAGACATTCAGAGAGAGATTCTCAAGCTTCGTGTGCGGGCCTTGGATGTCGGCGGCGATCTTCAGGTCCCTGATCTCGACGGGCTTCTTCAGAGGCAGTGCTATCGGAAGATCACCGGTACTGATCGCCGGTGATGTGATGGCAAGTTTCAGGTCCCCACCGATGTCGCTTCCTTTGACGGCCAGAGAGATCTTTCCCATTGCGATCTCCAGGTCAATGGTCGGGAGATCGAGCGTCTCTTTGAGCGGTCCGAACTTGCCGTCAATGCTCAGTGGAAGGTTGTACGGTTGAATGGCGGTGGCCATGTGCAGCGTGGCGGTCTGGCCAAGACCGACGCCGTTAAGTAAAACTTTAAGCTTCTCCAGGACATAGTTTGTCGCCTTGGGCGAGGACTGATCGTTGTAACTGAGTTTCCCTCCCGTGATTGAAACCCGATCCACGGCTAACATTGTTAAGACGTGAAGAGGACCTTCAGCCGATGGCGCGGTTTGTTCTGGTTTCGGCGTCCCCTTTTTCCCTAAGGTAGCGGTGTTCAAGATGCCATGAGAGTTTTTGATCACAGTGATGATCGGATCACGAAGTGTGATCTCTTCGACTTCCACCCGTTTTTGCAGAAGGGGCCGGAGCTTGACGCCGATGTCGAGCGATGAGAGCGACGCGAACGGTTGTTCGCCGAAGGCCGGATCATCCATGACGGTGAATCCTGCGATGCGCACGCCGATACGCGGAATAATCGTCAGGCGGATGTCCTTCAGTGTGACCTTGCGGTTCAGCGCCTCCTCAATGACCGGCCGGTATTGTGCCTGGTATGAGTTGAGATCTACGATGAATGGCAAGAGAACGATGAGCACAAGGACGAAGACGATCAGAATTCCGATGCCGAGGAGGAGTTTTTTCATCGCGGCCTCCTATCGTTGACGGCAGAATATATGCTGTGTAACGTCCGCAGTCAAAAAGTCTTTCGCCGTGCTCTTGAACAGTTAGGTATCAGCAGATATTCCATTCGCTCCGGCGGGTGGTCATGGTGCGCTAAAAAGGAGGCTGCAGATGCTGAAGGAATTTAAAGAGTTCGCAATGCGGGGAAACGTGCTCGACATGGCGATTGGAATCATTATTGGAGCCGCGTTCGGGAAGATCGTGTCGTCATTCGTCAGCGACATCCTCATGCCGCCCATAGGGCTTGTACTGGGGAGAGTAAATTTTGGGGACCTTTTTATAAACCTGTCCGACAAGCCGGTGGCCACCCTCGCTGAGGCCAAGGCCGCAGGGGCAGCCACCATTAATTATGGGGTGTTCCTGAGCACCGTGATTGATTTCATTATCGTTGCCTTTGTGATTTTCCTGCTGGTGCGGCAGGTCAACAGGCTCAAGCGGCAGGAAGAAGCGCCGCCTGCACCGGGCACGCAAGAGTGTCCGCAATGCGCCACGATGATCCCTATCAGAGCGAAAAGGTGTCCCCAGTGCACATCTGATCTCAAGGTAGCTTGAGAAGATGTTCGCGGCCTTTATTGCCCCATCCCAGGAATCATCTTCTTCAAAGAGTCGCCGTCCTTTGGAAGAGAGTCTTGTCCACGGGGCACTAAGGTGGCGAGTTGATCTTTCGCCTGCTTAACCGTCCCCATGTTCTTTTGCAGATCGTCCACGTTCTTCTGCATATCAACAAGGGCGTGACCTATCTGTTGGACTGACGTCGAGAGCCCCAAGACACCCTGAGCCTGAGCGTATCGTAGCGAGACACCACCCAATGCGAATCCTACTAAAAATGCCGCAATTGTGATTATAGCCGCCCATCGTGCGTGAATCATTGTTCCCTCCTTATCGCACCCGCCCGCCCCGTTGCTGCCAAGACAGCGCCTTGTCCCGTGGGCTTGCTCGACCCGAAGGCCTGATGAATATATTAAGGCCGCCGGGGTAATTCCTCTGAACATCATTACCCCTACTTATTTGAATCATCGACCCCCTTTCAATAGTATGTCGTTTTCTAGCGTTGTACCTCGGGACGTTTACAAGCCGGTGAGTGGCCCAAGGCGGGTGAATTGCGCCTTCAGCTCGTCGTAGGACCGCGTCACGGGGAATTGTGGAAATTGCGCGGCGATGGTCGCGGGCGGAGAGAAAAAAATTCCCGCATCCGCCTCCAGGAGCATGCTCGTGTCGTTGTAGGAATCCCCCGCGGCCACCACGCGAAAATTCAGGGTCTTTAGGGCTGCGACGGAGGCGCGCTTTTGATCCTTCATCCGAAGGTGGTAATTCGTGATGCGCCCGTCCGCTTCCACCTCCAGCGAATTACAAAAGATCGTCGGGTAATCGAGCTGTTTCATTAATGGCGTCGCGAACTGAATGAAGGTATCCGAAAGGATGACGACCTGGCAGTGCCGACGGAGCCAGTCAAGAAAATCTTTAGCGCCTTCCATCGGCGCCATCTGACCGATCACGGATTGCAGGTCTCGTAATCTCAGGTGGTGTTTCTCGAGGAGTTTAAGGCGGCCTTTCATCAGCACGTCATAGTCAGGCTCGTCCCGGGTGGTCAGACGAAGCTCGGGGATTTTCGTCCGATCGGCGACATTGATCCAGATCTCTGGGACCAGAACACCTTCGAGATCCAGGCACGCAATGAGAGGCTGTGATGGCATCGCGCCAAAGCATAACGGCAAGGATAGACACGGTCAAGGTGGACGTCAGGGAAGGAAGTCTGTCCGGGGTGCCCGTTGCCTTCCATATGCAACTGGTCGAAATGACTCCTGGGCGGGTGAGATGGGAAAAAGCGGCCGTCTAGGCGGCCGCAGGGTTGGGCGGGTGCGATGGAACCGGGTAGCGACGCCCTTTTACGTATTGAAAGAGCATGATGCCGAATGTTAAAGCAGGCAGCATATCGCCACTGTCACACTGAGCGCAATCAGTGCAAAGCTGAGCGCGAGTTGGAGAGATCGGTGAGGAGGAAAAGATGCATGACTGGATAACTGTATGGTTTCAATGGGTGCATGACTGGGGATATCCCGGCATTGTCTTCCTCATGGCTTTGGAGAGCACGGTGGTTCCTATCCCCAGCGAGATCGTGATCCCCCCGGCCGCCTATTGGGCTACGCAGGGACGCTACAGCCTGGGCGGGGTCGTGCTCGCCGGTACGGCCGGAAGTTATCTGGGCGCGACAATCAGCTACTGGGTGGCCAGATGGCTGGGGCGCCCGCTGCTGATTCGTTGGGGACGATACATACTCCTCCCTGAGGGAAAGGTGCTGCGAGCCGAACGATGGCTTGCTCGCTATGAAGCAGGCGGGGTTTTCTTCGCGCGGCTTGTGCCGGTCATCCGCCATTTGATTGGTATCCCAGCTGGCCTGGTCCGGATGCACTTCGGCGTGTACAGCGCCATGACGCTCATTGGCTCGGCCTTATGGTGCACAGTGTTGGCCTGGTTTGGAGCATCGCTCCTCGGAGATCATCCTGATTTATTACAAGATCCGCAACGCCTCGTGCAGGTGCTCCAGGAGCGCTCCTACTGGATTGGAGGATTTGCGATCGCCATTTGCGCGCTCTATGTCGTTGTGATGCGGTTGACACTTCCCGCTCGGCCTACCAAGTGAGCTCTTTTCGGACGTTGGCTTTTCACAAGCCGTACGGAGTCCTGTCTTGCTTTACCGATTCTCAGGGTCGGGCGACACTCGCCGACTATATTCCCATCCCAAACGTCTACGCGGCCGGTCGATTGGACTTCGACAGCGAGGGCCTTTTATTGCTGACATCGGATGGACCTTTGGCTCACCGGATCATGAGCCCCACGGAGAAGCTTCCCAAGGTCTACTGGGTGCAGGTCGAGCGCGTCCCGGAGGCACAGACGTTGCGTCGTCTTGAGAAAGGATTGCTGATCGGCGGGCGCCGGACCCGTCCGGCCGAGGTGACTCTACTGCCCGATCCTGCGTCGGTGTTTCCGCGCCCTGTGCCAATTCGTTACCGCAAATCGGTGCCCACCGCCTGGGTCAGCCTGACGGTGGTCGAAGGTTTAAACCGGCAGATCCGCCGCATGACAGCTGCGGTGAGCCACCCCGCGCTGCGGCTGATTCGAGTATCCATTGGACCGATCAATCTCGGCAACCTACAGCCGGGGCAGTGGCGCGAGCTCAGCGATACTGAAGTGGAAAACCTCCGTCTTACTCATGTTACAATCAATACGAGGTCGTGATGGAGCAGAGGTGCCAACTCATGTCTTTGCGAATCCCTACCCGACTTCCAAGATTCAAATGGAATCCTGTGGGACTGTTATACATGTTCGTCGGTATGGTCCTGGCCGTGACGTTGCCCACGACCGCAATAGCTGCCGATGATGAGAATGTTCTCGAAAAGCCACCCACTGGGTTCTTCACAAAACTCACCCTGGCCCATGGGGTGCAGGACGTCAAAGACGTCTTCCAAACGGATCGATATAAGCCAGACAAGCCGGCATCCACATTTAATTCCGATGTGGGGACGATCTACATGGTCTTCGATCTGCTGCCGCGGGAAAACCCGGTGCACATCATCGGCCAGTTGTATTTGGATAAAGGAGAGGGTCGGCCGAACGAACAGCTACTGTATGATCGGGAGGTCTACCTCACCACGTCTCAGGACAGCGGCTTTCTGGAACTCGGCCCCCCTGAAGAGGGCTGGATCCTGGGCAACTATAAAGTGAAAATTCATCTGGGCGAGAAGGTGACAGAGGCGAGCCAGCTGGGGACCCTTCGCTTCAAGGTCGTTCCGGCCACATAACCTGTCATAGTGGCAAGCATATCATCCTGTCGCAATTTGTCACCCTGAGCGAAGCGAAGGCTCTATCTTTATCAGCTTATCCTGTGGCTCGAATTTAAATCCTTTCACGGAGTTTACCCTTACCGAGCAATCGAGATGCTTCGCGGAGTGTATCCTGAGCGAGCAATGAGATCCTTCACTGTGTTCAGGATGACGGCGAAGGATTCAGGATGACAAGCGAAGGGTTCAGGCTGTCAGAAGCTCTCAGCATGCCTCGGTAGCCTCCTACATCATCTGCCGGACCTCGTTTGCGATCTCATCGATTGTGCGGCCATCCGTCGGAATAATGTGATCAGCCGCGGCCTTGTATAGCGGGAGTCGCTCAGACAGCACTTCTTCGACCTCTTCAACATAACTTTTTTTGCCTGTCAAGGAAGGCCGCTCGTCACTGGCTTTGATCCGTTCCATAATGGTACTGACTTCGGCGGTGAGCCAAAAGATCCGCCCACGCTGTTTCAGCGATTCGACATTCTCTTTTCGCAAGACCGCGCCTCCACCGGTGTCAATTATCGTGCGATCCTTCTTGCCCGCCTGTCTGCAAATCTCTGATTCGACATCGCGAAAATAATCCCAGCTTCGCTTTCTAATAATATCGGAAACCGGCATCCCGGCCTTCTTAACAATTTCACTATCTAGACTGACCACAGGCCACTTTGAGAGCTCTGACAGGCGACTGGCAACGCTCGACTTGCCGGTCCCCCGATATCCGATCAACACAATATTCATGTAACCCTTTCATCTTCCAAGACACGGCGCATCACTTCTACAGGCGCCGGACGCTTTGTCCAGAGCTCAAACTGTCCAATAGCCTGATGCAGAAACATCTCCGTCCCGTGGATAATACGACAACCAGCTTGACGAGCCTCCACCAACAATCTCGTCTCGAACGGATTGTAGACGATATCCATCACGATTAGAGAATGGTTGAGCAGATGCTTGGGAACGCAGCTGTCTGCTGTCCTGGGGCTCATCCCCACAGGCGTGCAATGAATCAAGACTTGATTCTCAGGAATATAGCGCTTCAGTGTGTCTGCAGCGAGTTGCGCTTCGTTGATTGTTGCTTCTGTTTTTTCCCGAAGGTCTCGGGCAAGGGCCAGGCGTTCCTCGTCGATGACTGCCAGAATCGTGAGGGAAGAGATCTTTGCTTCCATACAAAGGCCGAACGCGATGGCCCGCGCCGCCCCCCCGGACCCCAGTAACAGGAATCGCCCCTCGTCAGGAAGGCCTTCAGCAGCTCTGAGCGCTTCAAGGGCGCCGGAGGCATCGGTATTATATCCAGTGAGAATCCCGTCATTGACAACGATGGTGTTGACGGCGCCGATATTTCGAGCAGTGGGAGTTACCGAATCGAGATACGGAATGACCGCGACTTTGTGCGGGATTGTCACGCTGATGCCCCGGATGCTGGTCAATGCCCGAATGCCCCGCATCGCGCCCTCGATATCACGGACTTTGAAGGCGAGATAAACATAATTCAAACTGACATGCTGAAAGGCAGCGTTATGTATTGCCGGCGAAAGCGAGTGTTCCACCGGATCTCCAATAAGGGCGCACAGTCTGGTCTTTGCATCGATCATGGACATGGGCTCAGTAGAATAACAAATCTGAGGCTCTGTTTCTCGGAATTCTAAGCAGCCCGCTGTGGGCTTGGGCGAAATTCGTCGGTCATACGCGCTAGCTTGTCGGTATCAAATACGCAAATCAGAGCCTTGGCTGTCTTTCCGAGCTTTCTTCCAATTTCGTATGAGAACCGCAGTAAGATTAGCACCAGGAATTTGCAGCAGCCGGCGGTAATTTACGAGCGATCTGAAAGATTGAAAAGTCTCTGGGAAGGGTCCGTATGAATAGATCGGGGTCAGAATCAATTATCTGAAGATCCAATTCGCCAACCTAGCATCTGCTAAGTTGGCGTTGGCCACTAATACAGATTAGACGAGTCAGAGTTGTCTACGAAGTCGCCAGACGAAGATCCCGACCAACCCGGATCCGAAGAGAAGAAGGGTTGCGGGTTCAGGAATTACCCCCTCATTCGAACAGGTCACGCAACCACCGGTGAAATTCAGCCCTCCTACTGCATCGATTTCGTTGTCAAAGTCACGATTTACAGCCCCAGGTCCACCCCAGGACACTGAGACAAATTGAAAAGTCGCCCCGCCGGCCAATCTATAGACCGCCACAAAACCGTCGGAGATGTTGGGATCCGGAGACCAGCCTTGAAGGTACACATGGTCCAGGAAGGCCCTGGTCCAAGCAGCATCATCTGTCGTGTTAGCGCTCGTTCCCAGCCATGCTGTGTTTTCCAATACCTCCCCAGGAAGAGGGCCATGGTCCACTTCTACGAACACTACAGCTTGGTTGGCAGGGCCACCGAGATCCCAAATGATCCCTTTCGATGGTCTCGCGCCGACAATCGGGCCATTGCTATCTGGGCTGCCGGGGAAAGTTATTTGGTTCCCAAAATTCTGGACCCAGAAGAAGTCCCGGGCGTTTGCATTTCCCGCAAAGGTGCCATCTACTGTAGCGCTATTGAAATTTAAAACCTTTGGATCAGGCGTCCCGCCCAAGCCTTGCGCGCCCGTGACATACTTGCCGAACGTAAACCCCGCGGGATCGGTCCATACACTGTTCTCGATACAGGTCACAGCCGGGTTGATCCCTAGGCTGATAAAAGTAGCAACGGTCGCGGCTTGGACGCCCCCAGCCGGATCTCCGGGATTGGTCAAACAGGGGGCGGCTGTTAATGTGCTTGGCGCAATGGCCATTGCCAAAAGGAAGGCAGCTACGCCCAGAACATACCCCTGGACTTTAAACGTCCAATATTTGCGCTCCGTCATCATCGCCCTCCGTGACAAAGTGAAACCCTTAAGCAAAAGCAATCTTTGCGCCAGACATCAACTTAATGAAATAAAAGATCATTTAGGCATGCTCTATTCTTTCGCACATAAATATGTCGGCGTTTCCGTCGCCTGAGATAATTAAGGCCTCTCGTTACTAGACTCATGGATTGTTTTAGAACTATAGGAAACTCAAACGAAATCCTTGGCCTATCCCACCAGATGCTCTAGCTAAACACCCTCGAATCTGTCATGACAAAAAAGCTGACACTGGATCCTTATCCACTACCGGAGGTCTTCTCCCCTAAGAGTGGCCGCCCGTGCGTGGATTTCTTGCGATGGCATTACGCAGGTCCTGAAGTAGGGACGAGACTCTGCAGATGTCGTATGCTGGTGCTGTGCAGATCGTAGCGGATGAGAATATTCCGTATGCGAAGGACGCGTTCAGCGGCCTAGGGGAGGTCAGGCTGATCGCAGGACGCGAGATCACTGCATCTGATGTCCGGGACGCTGATTTGCTGATGGTGCGATCCGTGACGCGGGTAAATGCCGATCTGATAAAAGAAAGTCGGGTGCGATTTGTCGGCAGCGCTACGATCGGAGTGGATCATGTCGATACAGCCCATTTGCAAGAACGGGGAATTGGCTTTGCCTATGCTCCGGGCAGCAATGCCAATTCCGTAGCGGAATACGTAATTGCCGCCATCCTCGCCGTTGGCCTTCGCTCGCCGGCGACTTCCACACTGGGTATCATCGGGCTCGGCCGGATCGGAAGCTTGGTTAAAAAGAAAGCGCGAGCTCTTGGCATGAAGGTCCTGGCGAATGATCCGCCTTTGGAACGAGCCGGTGTGCAAGGATTGATATCCTTGAAGGAGCTTCTACACGCCAGCGATATTGTCACGTGTCATGTCCCGCTCACGGCGAACGTTCCCGACGGCACGTTCCAGCTGCTAAATCATCATACGCTCGCAATGCTCCGGCCGGCAGCGATCCTCATTAACACAGCGCGAGGGCCTGTTGTAGACAATGCAGCGTTGCTAGATGCGCTAAGCACGGGAAGCTTGGGAGGCGCCGTGCTTGATGTATGGGAAGGCGAGCCGTCGCCTGATCCGGCATTAATGAATGCCATCACATTGGGCACAGCGCATATCGCAGGATATTCGATGGACGGTAAAGTACATGGCACGCATATGCTCTATGAAGCCGCGTGCGCCTTTCTCGAACGCAAACCGAAATGGGTGAAGCCTGCGCTCAACGATGCAAATTCTTCGGCAATGATGGATGTGAACCGGCCGCTGGCCGACGTCCTCGATACTTTGATAGCCCATTCCTATGACATCCGCCGCGACGCTGCTGCCTTGCGTGCGCTCGTCAGGCTTTCAAGTCCTGATCGAGGCAAAGCATTCGACCGTCTACGCGCCAACTACCCCAGCCGGCTGGAATTCATTCATACGACAGTGACGGTTCCCTCCGGTCACCAAGACATCCGAGAAGCTTTATTGAACATCGGATTTGCTGTTCAAGAATCCAGTATCTGAAAAGACAATTTACAGTATCAAATTGACTGGGATCTATTTCATTTACATCCGTACTCCGTGTTCGAAGAGTGAAAGCAAATACTAAGTCGGCCTAATACATCACCATTATCTCTGATCCAATACCCAATCCGCGCTGGCATCCCAGTTGCACTACCCCCAGATCGTAAGCTGCAGTTAACCATCACAAAAGGAGGATGCCATGAAGAAGCTACTGGGAGTTGGAGCAATCGCAGTGTGGGCGCTGATGGGATTGGCGGGACCGACAAACGCGGCGTACGAGGAGTCACGCGTCGCCATCATCTCGCCGTCAAACGGGGATGATGTCTACGATACGTTCAATCTCAAGTACCAGATGCTGGATGGTTTGCACGACGCGAAAGCCGACGTGTATCTCGATGGCACGAAACAATCCCGTTTTGACGGTACCTTCAAGGGGTTATCAAAAGGTCAGCACTGGATCACCGTCATGCCTTCGAACGGCGCAAAGAAGGCAGACCAGGATACCATCACGGTTGAAGTGAAGTGACCTTACTTCTCAGCCCTGGGGAACGCGGCCGCCGCGTTCTCCAGTAGGGTAAGGGTTTCCCGCCGATACGAATCCTATGCTCCTCGAACGAACGCGTTGTTTCTGATCTCAAACCTGATGGTGGTTTCGGGGCCGTGTCCGGTGATCACCCGCGTGGCGTCATCCAGGGCATAGAGCCGCTGCTTGATGGATCGTTCAATGGCTGACGCGTCCCCTCCCCATAAATCGGTCCGACCAATGCTGCCGCGGAAGAGGG
>JBBRRL010000012.1:0-13286 GCA_038200775.1 Nitrospirales bacterium | reverse complement strand
ATTTGCTCAGGCAGGAAGCGGCGAATGCGTTACTCAAGACCATCGAAGAGCCGCCGCCTGATAGTTTAATTATCCTGGTCTCGGCCTATCCGGAATGCCTCCTCCCCACTATTCGCTCCCGGTGCCAGGAACTGCGGTTCGCGCCGAGTCCTATCGGCATCGTGAAAGACCTTCTCATCCGGCAACGGCAGCTCTCCGACAAAGACGCGCGGTTTCTGTCTGTGGTGTCCGGAGGAAGAGTTGGGCTCGCGCTCGAAGCGGATATAGAGGACCTTCGCGCACAACGGGCGGCCTTGCTGGAGCTCGTCAGCCGCGAGTCCCTTGACAGTGTCGCAGCCTTGTTCAAGGTGGCGGAAGCGATCGCCAAATCCGACCACGCGAACGGGGCGCTGGGATGGCTCGCCGCGTGGTTTCGGGATCTGGCCTTTGTGAAGGTGGGAGGCGACCATAGCCGCCTGGTCAATAGTGATTCGCTCGATGAACTGAAGCGCCTTGCGGCGCGTCTCACCGTGGAGAAGATTCTCGAATTGGCGGCTTTGGTCGAGACCCTTCAAGAAGGGATGGAGCGAAACCTGAACAAGCAGTTGGCTCTTGAGGGTTTGCTCCTTCGTCTCCGCGACGCGCTTCAAACCAAAGCCGCCTGATTCAGTAGTAGGCTACATGTCGGATAAGTTTTACATCACGACGCCGATTTATTACGTGAATGATGTCCCGCACATCGGACATGCGTACACGACTATCGTTGCCGATGTCCTGGCGAGATATCACCGCCTGAGATTTGGAAGCCCTCAGGTCTTCTTTCTGACCGGTCTCGATGAGCACGGCCAAAAGGTTCAACAGGCGGCGGCCAAAGCCGGCGTCGAGCCCCAGTTGCACTGTGACCGGCTTGCGCCGCAGTTCGTAAATTTGTGGCGGCGCTTAAATATCTCAAACGACGACTTTATACGCACGACCGAGCCGAGGCACACGAAGGTGGTGCAACAGGCCCTGCAACAACTCTACGACAAGGGCGAGATCTACCAGGCCAGCTATACCGGGTGGTATTGCACCTTCGACGAGCGGTTCTGGACCGCAAAGGACGTCCTCAACGGTCTGTGTCCCGATTGCCAGCGCCCTGTCGAGCAACTCAGCGAGACAAATTATTTCTTCCGGATGAGCAAATATCAGGACTGGCTTGACGAATACATCAAGACACATGACGACTTTATCCGGCCGCGATCGCGGCACAATGAAGTTCTTGGCTTTCTGCAAAAGCCCTTGGAGGATCTGTCCATCTCGCGCCCCAAATCCCGCCTTACCTGGGGGATCGAACTGCCCTTTGATGCCAATTATGTCACCTACGTGTGGTTCGATGCGTTGGTGAACTACATTTCGGCGGCGGGCTATCTGACAGACGAGGCCGCGTTTTCCAAATGGTGGCCTGCCGACGTGCATCTCATCGGCAAAGACATTCTGACCACCCACTGCGTCTACTGGTCGACCATGCTCAAGGCCATGCAATTGGAGATTCCAAGAACCATCTTTGCGCATGGCTGGTGGACGGTGAACGGCGAGAAAATGTCCAAGAGCCGCGGCAATGTGGTCGATCCATATTCGATTGTGGACGAGTTCGGTGTCGACCAATTTCGCTATTTTCTTCTGCGGGAGATTCCTTTCGGTCAGGACGGAGACTTTTCCCGGGAGGCACTTCTGACCCGCATCAATAGCGATCTTGCCAACGATCTCGGCAACCTGTTGAATCGTACGCTCACCATGCTGGAGCGTTATGCGGAGGGCAGGGTGCCTGAGCCTGAGCCCACGGCGACCCAGGACCAAGACAAGGCGTTACAAGAAACATGTACTGTTTTACCCTCCCTCGTCCACACCTATCTTCAGAACTTTGAATTCAATCGCGCACTCGAGGCGATCTGGGGGGTCGTTCAGCTGGGCAATCAGTACATTGATAAATGCGCGCCATGGACGTTGGCGAAGAACTCTTCCGATGAGGCACGGCTCAGGGCTGTTCTCTATAATACGGCCGAGACATTGCGATTTCTCTGCCTCATGCTGTATCCCTTCGTCCCGCACGCCGCAGAGGAGATGAAACAGCAACTTGGCCTTCTCCTGAACTTCTCAAAGCCGTTGCTGGCTACTGACATAGCCTGGGGCGGCAGCGTCCCCGGCACCACCATCGCAAAAGGACGGCCCCTTTTTCCAAGAATCGACTCATCAACCGTAGGAGCAATGCGCGTGAGCCAACAACCCGGCCCCCAGTCATCTCAGGCACCCACAGTGCCGCCGCCCGTACCGCCGTTAGTAGCGGCATCCGTAGACGAACAGATTTCCATCGATGATTTCAAAAAGGTCGTCCTGCGCGTTGCGACGATCCTTACCGCGGAGCGCGTGCCAAAATCTACGAAGCTTCTCAAGCTACAGGTTGATCTGGGTACCGATCAACGGCAAATTGTCGCCGGCATCGGTACCAAGTACGCGCCGGAAGACCTTATCGGCAAACGAATCGTGATCGTCGCGAACATGAAGCCCGCGAAATTAATGGGGCTGGAATCCCAGGGAATGGTCCTGGCGGCCGGCGATCAGGAGCTCACCGCGCTGCTTACCACCGCCGAAGATGTCCCTCCAGGATCGAAGGTTAAATAACTGTATTCCCTCTCCCCTGGAGGGAGTGGGTTAGAGTGAGGGGGTAGCGGGTTACAATGAGTGTCGGCCGCTGGCTGGAATACAAGATTGATGAAGATCCCGGCAAGCCGGGGCGCCGGCAGGAAGTTTTTGATCTGAAGACGATTGAACAGGCGTTGGGAGCGCCGATACAGTACGTGTATTCCAATCAGATCCAACCCGGGGCCATCGCCGGTAGGCACTATCATAAGCAACACCAGGTGGCAGTGTGGATGCGCGAGGGTGAGCTTGAGATGACCCTGGAGGACGTGCGCTCGAAAGAGAGAGAGGTGATCGTGCTGCGGCCAGGAAGCCGATTGTTGCTGGTGCCCAAAGAGGTCTACCATTCAGCAGCGAATCAGACAGCAATGCCGGCACTCGCCATCATGTTCGCAACCACCATCCCTCGCGACCCCACTGATGAGTGGCGCTAGGAGGGAGATGGCCATAGTCATCCTCAACGCCTCTGTCATCCTGAACGCTGTGAAGGATCTCGACTCCAGATCCTCCAGGGAGTTTCGCCTCAACGGGCAATTGAGATGCTTCGCTTAACTCAGCATGACAAAAAGAGGCTGTGTGTGAAAAGATTTCATTTCTTCATCATACTTTTCTTCGTTGCATTCGTTGGACACCCTGCCTGGGCACAACATGGCCAGGGTCATTCGGAGCGGCGTGGCCCATCAGAGATCCAGCTATACATCGACGCCCTGGAGAACCCTCAACGTGAAAAGGATCAGAAACCGGATGAAGTGATCAAAGCATTACAGGTAGATCCATACATGACAATCGCCGACATTGGGGCAGGGTCCGGGTATTTTACCCGCAAGTTCGTCTGGGCTGTTCAGGATAAAGGCATGGTGTATGCCATCGATGTGGAGCCCGCCATGCTCAAATACAATGAGGAGATGGTGGAACACCTGCACACCCCCTACAACGCCAAATTCGTTCTCGCAAAACCTGATGATCCAATGCTGCCTCCGCAGACGGTCGATCTGGTCTTTCTCTGTAATACCTACCATCACCTGGACGACCGGGCCGACTACTTTAAGCGCGTCCGTACGTCGCTGAAACCTGGAGGTCGTGTGGCGATTGTCGATTTCTATCACGATGCCCGCTCGGGGGACCTCGGTTTCCCGAAAGACCATCTGGTCCGCCGCGATACAGTCATCGAGGAGATGAGTCAGGCCGGCTATACGCTCTCTAGCGAGCACAGCTTTCTCAACCGGCAATACTTCCTTGAGTTCCGGATGGCCGGGGAATCCCCAAAAGCCCTGATAAGACACCAGAAATCTCCGCTTTCCCTATTCTCAAGCTTCCCCGATATCTTGCCGATATTAAGGTTGACCTCCCTCACTCGACTGAAAGGAGGAGGTCGCAGTCAACCGAATGACGCATGAAGGATCGCACCGACCAAAATGGTACTTCGAATCATCTCAATAATGGCGATGTTGAGCTTGCTGTCAGGCTGCGAGTGGGTAACGACGGCAGTAAGAACCGGCGTCGATGTGGGCGTGATGCTCGCCGCAGATCGCTCTCTTTTTAATGTCGCGGACGACTACTCCATCAAATCGGACATTACAACCGGACTTTTCGACGAGGCAATGTCCCTCAACGTCAGCACCGATGTTTACCAGGGCATGGTGATGCTGACGGGCGCCGTCACAGATGAAAGAGACAAACAGAAGGCGGAGAAAGTGGCACGCCAGGTCAAAGGCGTTCGCGAACTCTTCAATGAGATACAGGTCACGACAGAGGTGGATGTGACGGAGCGCGTCACTGACCTCCTCATGGAAAACAAATTGAAAGCCAAATTAGTATTCGCCGCCGGGCTGACTTCAATCAACTTTCGATGGCGTGCCGTGAATTCGGTGATCTATTTCATGGGCATGGCAAAAAGCCGCGAGGAACTCGATCGGGTCATCACGCTTGCCCGCATGTCGGGCGTACAGAGGATCGTCAGTCATGTGTTTCTCACCGACGCGTTCGTCTTCGATGGAGCGGCAGATACCGCCGTACCCGAAATAGCAGAACCGGAACGGGGCAAGACACCCAAGAAGATCCTAAGCACGGAAGCGACAGCCGCCCGTAAAAAAACCATTGCCGAAGAGAATGCAGATCACGAAAAAGTATTTCCGAAGCGCCGGCCGCGCGGGGTACCGCCAGAAATGCCGACGTATTACGAGCGATCCGTCGATAAGCTCTATTAAGGATTCGCGCTGCTATTACTATCCGGCCCTCGCGTAATTTCCAACTCACGAGTTAGCATTTCTTATCCACCTCTTGCTCGCTTTGGCGGCGCTGATCACCGCGAGAATCACGCACGACACCGCGACATCAGTCGGGCCAAGCGGCACGTCCCACCTCAGCGACAGATAAAATCCCACGAGGGCAGTGACACCCCCGATCGCAGAGGCTACCAGCGAAAACGGCACCATGCCTTTGGTGATCGGCCTTGCGGCCAAGGGCGGAATTATCAGGAAGCCGAAAATCAGCAGCGGTCCCACAGTCATCACGCCGAAGGCGATGGCAAGACCGATCATGAGGTATAAACATAGATCCCACGCCGCGACATTCTTCCCCAAGCTGAGGGCCATGTCACGGTCGAAGGACACGAATGTAAACTCTTTCTGCAGCAGCAGCGTCAGCAAGGCGATTACGGCGTAAACCGCAATGGTCGTCCAGAATTGGGATGTCGAAATGCCAAGAACGTCTCCGCGGAGCAAAGACAATAGGGTCGACTCACCAAAGGGATTCGCGGCAACAAACAGAATACTGGCGGCGGCGGCCCCCGCATAGGTCGCGCCGATCCGACCCTCCATCCATCCCCGGCCTTTCAGATCCAAAGACGCCAGCGCCAGGATCGCAAGCACCGAAAAAAGAATTGATCCCGTCAGCGCCATGAGCTGCTCCTCTGCTTCATGGGGGTAGAAATGTACGCCCAGCGTGTGGAGGAGATAAGCGAAGGCAATTCCGGCCGCGGAAATCTGAGGAATCGCGATTCCAAGAAACACAAGGCGCCGAAGAACCAAGTAGACACCGACCAACGGGCAAACCAAACCGATCGTCAGGCTCGCATACAGGGCGTGCCGAAGAAGAAATTCGGAGTCGAACATTTCCCGTAGAAGCTCCACTTACGGCCCCCGCATCAGCATTTCTTCGATCTTCTCCCTAGTCAGCAGTGCGGACGCCGGCCCGCACACCGCCCTGCCATCTACGATCCATATAATTTCCTGAGCGCGGCCGCGCAGCGAGAGAATATGATGATTGACCATCACAACGGTGAGCCCCTCGGTCATATTCAAGGCTTGCGCCAAATCCATGATTACTTGTGTGGTCGGCTGGTCAATGCCGGATACCGGCTCATCCAGTACGAGACACTCCGGATTCGATGCGAGGGCCCTTGCAATCAATACCCGCTGGCGCTCGCCGCCCGAAAGCTCCGCGAAGCGTCTGGATGCCAGACCCTCGGCTCTTACCTGCACGAGTGCCTCCATCGCCCGGTCCCGCTGCGGCTTTCGGATGAAGCTTGACGGACCATAGGCCCCCATCAAGACGACCTCCTTGACGGTCAACGGATAGAGAGGATCAAGTGTGTCCCGTTGCGGCACGTAACCGAACCGAGGCTTTCCCTCAGGAAACTCTATCCGTCCACGCGAAACGGGCAAGATACCGACGATAGCCTTTAAGAGCGTGGATTTGCCGGATCCATTGGGACCTATGACTCCGACGAAGGTCCCGCGCGCGATCTCCAAGTCGATATGATCAAGGACCGGCGCGCCGTTGTACCCTATACTGATATCTACCAGTCGCAACAAGATCCTCAAGGGATGCCGCCGTCAACTGTAGCCAGCAGTGTCTGCACGATCGAGTCAAAAAGCGCGATGTAGTCGGACGCTTCCTTTGTCCCTCCAACCATAGAGGGAACGAGTGCGATCTTGGCGCCCGTCTCCTGCGCCAAAAATGTTGGAGTTTTTCGTTCGTGGTTTGGTTCCATCAGAATGAGCCTGACCGACTCTGACTTCATTTGCGCCACTAAATTAACGACATGAGCGGCAGAAGGAGGAATCCCTGGTTTCGGCTCAATCGTATTGACGATGCGCAACTTGAATCGCTCCGCGAGGTAACTAAATGACTTGTGATAGCTAATGGCTTTCACTCCGTTGAGCGGCGCCATTTGCTTTTGCCAGATGGGCATCCGACCATCGATCTTGGCCTCAAATTGTTTGAGATTCGACTGAAAGATCGAACAGTCGCCTGGCGCTGCGAAGCAGAATCGTTCCGATAACAGCTGCGCAATGAGCTCTCCATTTCTCGGATCCATCGTGAAATGAGGATTGCCAAAAGGATGAACATCACCCAACGAGCGATCAACAGGTCCAGAAGGAACTTCAAGGAGCCTAATCACGTCGGCTGCGATGATCCGGCCAGGCTGACCAAGCTGGATTTTGGGATTGCGGGCATTCACAACCAGCGGCGGCAGCCACCCAACCTCAAGATCCGCACCACCTTCAATCAGCACATCGGCCTGATTGAGAACTCTAATGAAGCTCGGCTTGGCATCCACGAAATGAGGGTCTTCCGTACCTTTCGCAAGACTTACGACCTCGATCCGGTCTCCACCGACCTCACGAGCCAGAGATCCAAGGTCGGGCGTGGTCGCCACGACTTTGAGTTTGGCATGGGCCAAGCCACCAGGTGTAATGAGGGAGCCCAAGAGCAAAACTATCGCAAGATATCCTTTCATACATACTCCTCGTGATCCTTTGACCCCTGAACCACCTTGGTGATTCTGCGCTGCGAAAGATGTGCAGTGCATCTCACAGGGTTAACAACCTTCAGAAGCCATGCGCACCGTGCTCTCCAATATTGAATTCTGCCTGAAGAAACACGCCATGCACAGCTTCACGGCCGCGACTGTCGGCAAAATCCAGATTGTATTGCAGGCGAAATTTTGAGAACTCACTGGGATAAAATGTGACGTTCGGCGACAAGCGCCAGCGCTCTCCCACGAGATCTTGTTGGCCTAACGTCACCAGAAATGGGACGGCGACATCCCCGCCGGAACTGTTAGCGTAGTCCAGACGGAATCCGGCAACCCACCGATATGTGAATCCATACAGGATTTGACTGTAGAAGCCGAAATCTTTCGGGCGAGAAGCCGGAATCCCGTTGACGGCGTCGGGCCCAGCCTGGTAGTCACGGAACAGATATTCCGTTTGCCAGACGACGAATGGATACCCCTGGCTCTGATTCACCGGTTTCCATTTCACGTAGATGTCCGCGCCGTACACACTGGTCCTGTTGTTGGTACCAGTGGCATTGGGGCCGAACACAGCGGAGCCCCCGAGCGCGACTGTTACGTCCTCGGTCGGGCTGAAGGAAGTCACCACACGAGGCATGTACAGAAGATCGCCTATCTTCCGAACGGGACGGTCGATCAGCGTATAGCCTCTCACCGTATCTCCCGGCTTTGAGAGAAAGCTCGTGGCGATCTCTCCTTCCCCTTGCTGAGCGCTTCCGATGAATTCCAGGTAGAAAGGAAGCGGCGCCAGCCATGAGAGCTGCGCGCCCGGCCCGCGCAGCCCATCCGGGCCGAAAATCCGGTTGAGGATTACCGGCTGATCTGCAAAGTCCCATTGGTGGGGATGCTGCCAATTTTGACGGCCGAACCGGGTAAAATACTGTCCAGCAACCAGTTGCAGGTTTGCCGGTAGAGCTAGACTGGTTCCGTACGCCTCCTCTAGTTCAATCGTCGTGTCTCCATGGTTAAGAAACGTCACCACATTGGCGTCCATTTTAAAATATGGATCGACCGTTCCCTGTAAATGTAGCTCGACATTTTGCACATTAAACCCCTGCACGTGCGGGTCATGGTCGCCAAATTGCAGATTGTCTTTTTCTGAAAACATCGCCGCCGAAAATAGCCCGTTCAGAGAAATCTTAGGGTTAAACGGGGCCAAGATCCCCCTATTCGCTGTACGCTGCTGCTGCACTTGACGCTCAACATCTCGCAGGCGTTTCTCTTTGTCGTCTGGCTCGGCCTCAGCAGTGTCTTTCTCCAATGCCGGAGGACCTGGTCGCAACGGTTTCGTTTCCAGTTGGTCTACTTTCTCCCGGAGCTGCCGCAACTGCTCCTCCATCAGAGTTATCTGCTTCTTTAGACTCTCCATTTCCGAAGGGTCGATTTCTTTCGCAAATCCGGGCGACCATTCCCCAAACACCACGATACACAGCGCCACGCACGCGCACCTACACAGCCGAGTATGCATAAACCACCCCTCATGCTCGAACAAGTGAAGACTCCAACGCCGTAACAGTCGACGCGGATCGGTTCAGGGTGAAACGATTATAACTTAGAGGAGTCGGATGGGTGGCCCGCGGACATGAAGGTTGCGGAGCAGCAGGTGCTCGACCGCTCGGTCATGATGGGGAGTCTCCGGCACAAGCACGACCGGCCGAGAATCCATTGCAGGAGCACACGCGACATCCGGAGCTGACGAATGGCTCTGGACCCAGGAGCACAGATCGGCCGCCGAATGCTGGTGCCCATCCTCGTCCGCTGCGCCAAGGGCATGGTGCAATTCAAGCGTCGCGGCGAGCGGGGGAAATATCAGTAAGCACAGAACCAGCACAGTGATAGCGGTCGCAACTAATTGGCGAACCTTCATGCGCGCCTCAGGTAAGAACCCTATATCGGTATCACAGACCTGTAAGAAGCGTCAAGTTTGGTGCTCGCTATTTCACGCGCCCATCGACCCTTGCAGGTGAAGGGCAACGGGTGCCCCGGACAAACTCCTGTACCCCTATGTTATAGTGCCGGCTCACTGCTTTGGGATGTCTCACATGCTCATCGATAGCCATTGCCACATTGATGATGCGCGGTTCGATGTTGACCGAGACGTCATGATGAATCGTGCCCGCAATGCGGGAGTCGAGCATTTTGTCACTATTGGATGTGACCTAGAGACCAGCCTGGCCGCCGTAGCCCTGGCAGACAAGCATCCGTTCATTTCTGCGACGGTGGGCGTGCATCCGCACGAGGTCAAATTGATTCAGGAGGGCTGGTACGATGAGCTTCGCTTATTGGGCCGCAGTGCTCGCGTGGTGGCCTATGGCGAGATAGGCCTCGACTACCACTACGATCATTCGCCGCGCGACGTGCAACGAATTCGCTTCCGGGAGCAGATTCAATTGGCGCGGGAGCTCAAGCTGCCGATTGTGATCCACACTCGGGAAGCTCAGGAGGATACAATCACGATTCTGAAAGAAGAGAAGGCTTCCGAACTCGGCGGCGTCTTCCACTGCTTCTCAGGTGATGCCTGGCTCGCCAAAGATGCCTTGGACTTGGGCTTCTACCTGTCATTCTCGGGCGTCGTCACGTTTCAAAACGCCGTGATGCTGCGAGAGATCGTGAAAACCGTGCCACTGGACCGCATCCTTGTCGAGACCGATAGCCCTTACCTCACACCTGCTCCGTATCGAGGAAAACGCAACGAACCCGCCTACGTCAGACAAGTCGCCGAGAAGATCGCCGAGATTCACGGAATCAGCGTGCAGGAAGTTGAGGACGCTACTAGCGGAAACGCCAGCAGTCTGTTCAGAATCAAATAACATACCCTCGCCCACTGAGGGAGAGGGATACTGAGTTCAGAATTTCTTCATCTGGCGGGCCTTCAACCTGACGCTTTTGGGCAGTTTCTTGGGGTTTCCCTTCTTCTTGGGATCTCGTTGCGCGCGGCGGTCTTCTTCTTCATCAGCAGCCTGCTTTCGTGCGATGGGTCGCGCACCTGACTGATGGAGCCGGCTCTCAAAGTCACCCGACGTAATGTTGGTTCCGCCCTGCGCGCGCGCAAAGCCTGCTACCTCACGGTCCGAGGAAACAACCGCGCAGTCGTTGCCATACTTTGTCGCGAGGCGCTTGATGACCGTATCGGCAGTTTCACCCTGGCGCGAAAAGATGACCTCGATGCCTTCGCGCCATTCACCATGCTCGACGGGATGTCCGGATCGCCACCCGTCAAACACCACTGTGAGCGGGTATCCCTTGCGCTGCCGGTAGCCAACTAACTCGCGAATCAAAGCTTCCCGGCGCCCTTCTATATCCCCTCTCAATCCCCCGCGCACGCCTATCAGATTGTAGCCGTCAATGATAAGATGAATCATAGGCTTAGCCTATAGGGCAGACAGGAAGGTGTCAACTCGACGTCCGTAAAAACCTTGACAAGGCTCTTCCTATTGCTTAACTATTGCACCATGATAAACGGCCTTGACGCCGAGGCATTGAGCTACACAAGAAGGTACCTGGCTCGCTGGAAGTTACCCCTGCTCCTGCTTTGTGTTGTTCTTTTGGCGGATGCATTCATTGCTCCCGCCCTGACGATTGCCAAACCGACTAGTTCTCTTTCCAATGCCCCGAGCAAAGCACCGGCAAAGACCGCGACGACAATTGCAAATCTCCGATACTACGCATCGGCCGGACAGAATCGCCTCATTTTGGACCTTGCCAGACCTGTAGAGTACACACGGCAAAGTGCTGGCGAGAATCGAGTCGTCATCAATCTCATGAACGCAGTTCTCAGCAAAGCCGCGAAACGTAAGCTTGACGTCAACCACCTCCCCGCAGAAATCGAGATCAAACAGACAGGGGTCCGGCGTATTCAAGTGCTTCTGAATACCGAGGACCTGACCGGTATTAAATTGCAGGCGCTGCGGAAACCCTACCGGCTGGTACTTGACTATGTGCTGAAAGCCCCCTCTGTCCCGTCCGTCCAGCCCAAAGTGACGTTGCCTGTTCAGCCCAGGATTGCGTTACCGCCTGTCACCCGGGAGATTCCAGAAGGACAACTTACGGCGCGCCTCGACATCGACACGATCATTCTGGATCCTGGCCACGGTGGAAAGGACCCCGGCGCCATCGGCCCGAGTGGGCTGACTGAAAAAGAAGTAGTCCTCGATGTCGCGCTGCGGTTGCGCCAGCTCCTCCAAAGTCGACTTGGCATGAAGGTACCGATGACCCGGGCAACGGATACATTTATTGAGCTCGACGACCGCGCGAGGTTGGCCAATACTCAGAAAGCCGATCTCTTTGTGTCGATCCATATCAATTCCCACCCGAGCCGAAGCGTGCGAGGAATTGAGCTCTATCATTTTGGAATCGCTTCTGACCGTCGTGCCATGCAGGTCGCAGCCCGTGAAAACGGTGATACCATCGATCACGCTCGTAATTTTCTTGATCTTATTAAAGCGGACCTGGCGCTCAGCAAACGCATCGAGGACTCGCAAAATCTCGCCTGGGAGACAAAGCTCGCAATCGTGAACTTGGTAGGAATGTCCTATTTCATAGAAGACCACGGCGTGAAGACAGCGCCGTTTTATGTCCTGCGCTACACGGCCATGCCGAGCATTCTGGCAGAGCTATCGTTCATCAGTAGCTCCGCCGATGAGAAATTGCTGCGCTCTTCGGCTTATCGCCAGAAAATGGCCGAGGCCCTCTTCGAGGGCATTCGGAACTATGTGAATTCCGTCCAGGTCGCATCGGTTCAATGAGATCCTGCAGCGTGTTCCCGTCTCATTCGTCGTTGTGCCCACATTTAAATTAACCGTCGAATACGACGGCTCTGATTACCACGGCTGGCAAATACAGCCAGGCCTGCCTACCATTCAGGGGACGCTCGAAGCAGTTATCGAGCAAGTTTCACAGCAGCACGCGAACGTTTTTGGCGCAGGCAGGACCGACGCCGGCGTCCATGCGCTCGGACAGGTGGCACACATCTCTACAACGGCAAAACTCTCCGCCGAGGAATGGCTCCGCGCCCTGAACGGTCTCTTGCCGCCGGATATTGCCGTGCGGACAGTGGAGGATGTACCGGAGTCCTTCCACGCCCGCTTTTCGGCTAAGTCCAAACTCTATCGCTATCACCTGCTCACACGCCTGCACCGTTCCGCCCTGAGCAGAAGCAAGGCCCTGCATTACCCTTATCCGTTAGACCTGGCTCTCATTCAAGAAGGGGCCCGGGCACTGGTCGGCTCGCACGATTTTTCCTCATTCCAGGGTTCGCCGACGGACACGGAGAACGCTGTCTGCACGATCTCCCGCTTGGAGATCGAGCGATTCGGGGAGGAGATCCGGCTTGAAGTCGAAGCGAACCGTTTTTTGAAGCAGATGGTGAGAGCTATTGTGGGGACGCTGCTGGAAGTGGGTCGAGGGAAACTAAAAGCGGCAGAGGTGGAAGGGATTCTTGCGGCGCGTGACCGAACCAAAGCCGGCCGCACCGCGCCCGCCCACGGATTATATCTGGTGCGGGTGGACTACTGAGAGGGACTGGCTCCATTTCCGAATGGTGCCTGTCCCCATTTTCATGTCATCCAACCTTGATGTCGTTTTCCGCTATCTAACTGGAATGCGGTCAAGAATAAGAACATCTGGCAAGGCTCCAAAATCTGATGTCACAAGAATGACCTCTTGATCTTCAGGGATGCTTGGAGAGGCCACAAAATTTGGGACCACGAATTCCTTGACGCCGTACAATTGCAAAAGAGAACGGTCGATTTTATATATGTAGCCCTCGTGATCCCCATTACCTGTTGCCTATATTCTTGCTCTCTCTAAAAGTGGCGTCATAGACAAGCCT
>JBBRRL010000011.1:0-13755 GCA_038200775.1 Nitrospirales bacterium | reverse complement strand
TCTTAGCCACTATCGGCAGCGGACTGACCTGGGGAACCGCGCTGATACGCTGGTAGTCTAGCGACAACCATCCATTCTATGCATGGATGCAAGTGTCCAATGTCGGCGACCGTTCTTTCCTTAAAGTCCACCTACAATTCCGACTTGAAGCTCTATTTTAGAGTCCGCTCACTATTCCGTCCTAAAAGCTCTCTATGTGGCGTCGTTTGGACGATAAGGAGGTAGAACTTGAGAAGCCTATCCCATGCTCGATTCCCCTTCGTTGGCTGTAGAAAAGAATAGAACTCCCCCGGCTACCGCATCGAAGGTGATCATCGCCTCTACCGATGCCGAGAGAGAAGAAATCTACCGGCTAAGGTACCAAGTTTACATCGAAGAGATGGACGGGGGGCGGCGACACACAGAAGTTAATCCCTCCGAACGGCGCATGCGGGATGAACTGGATGATCATGCCGTGCAGTTTTACCTCCGGCAAAAAGGCGCAATCGTCGGATGCGTGCGGCTAAATCTCCGGCGAGATGGACCCTGGGAATGCGAGGACCGCTTTGAGCTGGAGAAATTTGCCCCTGCGTACCCATTTCATGTAGCGATTGCTTCAAGGTTCGCCGTATATTCCGGAGCCCGTGGAAGTTCCATCATGATGCAACTGGCCTGCGCCATGGCTGATTTTTTGGGGCAGCAGGAGCAGCGATTTTGTTTTCTGGACTGTCATCCGAAGTTATTGCCGTTGTATTCGCGCTTGGGTTTCAGGATGTACAGGCCAGGTTTCAAGCATCCGAAATACAGCTATGTGATTCCGATGGTGTTGGCCCTTGGCGATCTCGAGCATCTCGAACGCGTCAACTCGCCCCTTCTATCCATTTTGCGGAAGTATCCGCGGACTACGGAGTGCCGCGATCTCCTGTTCCGAAACTTCCCCGCGGCCGCCCATACGTTTGTCTCAGGGGATGTGGATGGAGACGCGTTTTGGGGCCTGTTAGGCGGAAGCCTGTTAGGGAAGGGTCCGGACTTTGGACCGTCCAACATTTTGGCAGACTTAACGGAGTCCGAGACCAAGCTGCTTGTCTCCATGGGGCAAATTGTTTCCTGCCAGGCCGGCGATCCTATCCTATCCACCGGTGAGGCGGGCCGAGAGATCTTTTTAATTTTAGATGGGTGTTTCCAGGTGTTGGGAGAATCAGGCGCGAGTCACAGTGAATTGACCACAATGAATATCCTAATGCCGGGTGAGATATTTGGCGAAGGCGCCTTTCTGGCTTCAGGGCGTCGCTCGATGACAGTGGTGGCCGTGGAAAATTCCACCGTCCTGGTCCTGAACGCCAAAGCTCTGGATCGGGAAGTGACGACTGAACCACAGCTCGCGGCGAAAGTGTTTCGCAATCTAACCCGAATTATTGAGACGAGATACTACGACAGCATCGAAGTGTAACATTGGGTTTTTGACGTGTGTGGAAGGAGAAGACTGTGAGTTCACTATCGGAACGGGACTTAAGTCCAAAGGCTGTGATCGGGAATCTATCGGCAACCTCGCGAGCCATCAACGCCTGGATGCCAAAGCGGGCCAGGTCAGGACATCTGACTCTTTCGGAATTGGATCGCGCCATGGCAGACATCTTCCGAGGGCTGGCAAAGGAGGAAACCGAGCTGCTCGTGGCTCGCGGCCGTCCTGTGGTCTGTCATTCCGGTCAGGTGGCGGTACGGGCAGGCGACCGAGGAGGAGAGATGTTTGTCGTGCTCGAAGGCAGTTTGATGGAAGTGGCCAGCCAGAAAGGAGCTGAATCAGATACCTTGGCAGTGTATCTTCGCGGGGATGTCATGGGGGAAGTCCCCTTCGCTATGGCCGGGGTTCGCAAAAGATCAGTCATTGCAATGGAGGAAACGCGGCTGCTAGGGCTCACCATCAAAACTCTCAATGATCTCGTGCTCACCTCGCCGCGTCTCGCGGCCAAGTTCTTTAGAAACCTCGCTGGGATCGTGGCCACGCGATTTCAACATAGGATGGAATACTCCGGGAACGCGCAGTCCGTACCGTTGCCACTCCTCATTGCCAATAGCGTAAGCGGCCGGCTCCTCGCTCACTAAGCCTCTACAAAGTATCCCCAATCCCGGATAAGTCCTTCTGGCACGGTACTGATTGGACAGCGATGGCCAGCAGCGCGATATCTCATTTCAATCCTCCCGTGCCATGGACTTCCGCCGCTCACGCGATTCGTGTAAATTAATGCGGGCTTTGTATTGTCTCGCCATGTGAGGCCACTTTTAAAGATTGAGAACACTGCGGAACAATCAATAATGTCACCAACACCCTGGTATTACGAAGAAGCCTTCGCGCGCAATGTTGGTCTGATCAGTCCAGAAGAGCAGCAGCGATTGCGCAGGTCTCGGGTTGCGATTGTAGGGATGGGGGGTGTGGGCGGCGTGCATGCCGTGACATTCGCGCGTCTCGGGGTGGGCGCGTTCACGATCGCGGACCCTGATACCTTCGCAATCGCCAATACAAACCGACAATACGGCGCAACAGTCAAGGCCATGGGCCGTTCCAAGGTCGAGGTTATGGCCGAGGTGCTGCGGGACATCAACCCGGAAGCAGACGTCCGAATCATTCGCGAGCCGCTTTGCGCCGACAACCTACCGGAGTTTTTTAAAGACGCCAACCTGTTCGTGGATGGCATTGATTTCTTCGAACTCGACACCCGTCGGCTCCTGTTCCGGGTAGCCGCCGAGCAGGGTCTCTATTCAATCACGGCAGCCCCACTGGGTTTCAGTACGGCATGGTTAATCTTTGCGCCTCAGGGAATGAGCTTCGATCGATACTTTGATTTCTGTGATGCCATGGAGCCTGCCGATAAAATTGCGGCTTTCGCCGTTGGACTCGCCCCGAAGGGAATTCATCGGGCGTACATGTCCATGAAGTCCGTGAACATTGCCGCTCGCACAGGTCCTTCCAGCGGCCTGGCTTGCCAATTGGCCTCCGGCGTCATGGCCTGCGAAGCAGCCAAGATTCTTTTGGGACGGGGGCCGGTGCGGGCGGCGCCCTGGTATCAACAGTTCGATGCCTACCTGGGTCGTTTCGTTCGGGGCAAGCTTCTAGGTGGCAACCGCAATCCCGTTCAACGCGTTAAGAGGTGGATGATACGCAGGTGGATCCGAAGCCGCGAGAGTTGCAATTGATTAGGGCAAAATGCTCTAACGGGGTATGATCATGAGGGTTTCAACTCAAAGGCGTTCTCATAGTGTTTACGCTTGCGATCAAAAATCTCATCCATGACCCGACACGCCTCGCAATCGCTATTGTCGGGGTGACCTTCTCGGTGATCTTGATGGCGGCGCAAGCAGGGCTCTTCCTTGGTTTCATGGAAAATAGCTCATTGATCATCGATCATATCGATACGGACATCTGGGTCACCTCCAAGAACTCCAAGAATTTCGACTTCTCGCAGCCCATTTCGGAACGGAAGGTCAACCAGGTGCAACGGGTACAGGGGGTGGCCACAGCGGAAAAATTGATCTTGGCATGGGGTGTCACAAAAAACCCAGATGGCGGAAGCGAGCAGGTGGAAATCGTCGGATATGACCCCGAGACCGGAATCGGCGGGCCTTGGAGAATGAGGGAAGGCGCGTCGCACGATGTGAAAGGCGGGTTGCACGCCATTATGGATGAGTCGGCCGAAAAGCATCTGGGCAAGCTCACAGTCGGGGAGTATCGAGAGGTGCTCGGCCAGCGCTTAAAAATCGTCGGCATCTCCCAGGGTGTGAAGTCCTTCACGACGGCGCCGGTCGTGTTCACGTCCTACACCACCGCGCAACAGATCGGCGCCGCGTTTCTGGGAGGAGCTGAGAAAACCGTATTTATCCTTGTCCGCGTCGTTCACGGGCTGGATCCCAAAGACGTCGTTGAGGAAATACGCCGAAGCGTGGACCATGTGGATGTGTACACGAAGGCCGAATACTCCTGGAAGACCATGCGCTATTGGATGTTCGACACCGGCATGGGCATCGGCTTCCTCGTCACGATGGTCATGGCATTCCTGGTAGGCATCGTGATTGTGGGACAGACAATCTACAGTTCGACCATGGATCATCTGAAGGAATTCGGCACGCTAAAAGCCATCGGCGCAGAAAACCGTCACATCTATCAGATCATCTTTCACCAGGCATTCGTGAATGCGTTTCTGGGCTTCCTCGCCGGCATGGCGGTCACCTATTTCACAAAAGACTTCTATGAGAAGATCGGCGCCGTGCTGGTGCTGCCAACGTGGGCTCTCGTGAGCCTGCTGATGGCGACCTTGATCATGTGCTTTTTCGCCGCTTTTGTCTCTGTCTGGAAGGCGATGCGAGTGGAACCGGCGGCGGTCTTCCGGTAAGACGAATCATGGGGCACGAAGGCTTCGCGCTGTCTACGATGATCGCAGTGTTCAGGGGCACCGAGAAAAAAGCCACCGCCAATGGAGAGATGGAACGTATGTCGCGCCACACAATTCAGGCGGTGCACAAGTTGTCCACACAAGCGGATCTGGCCGACGTGACTGCCAGCCAGGTTGTCATGCACGTTGAAAATCTTCGAAAACAATACCGCGACGGAAAGGTCGAAGTGACGGCGGTAGATTCCGTGTCGCTGACTTTGCATGCTCGAGAAATGGTGGCTGTCGTTGGGCCTTCCGGCAGTGGCAAGACCACGCTGCTTTCCATGATGGGATTTCTCCTCACTCCCACCTCAGGGACCATCCGGCTCATGGGCCAACGGGTGGATACCACCTGTGAAGCGGCTCTCCCTCGCCTTCGGCGAGAGCATATCGGTTTCATCTTTCAGGCTTTCAATCTCTTGGGAGCGCTGACCGCCGTCGAGAACGTCCTGATCCCTCTGCGTCTAAAGGACATCACCGGCCGCGATGCGCGACGCGAAGCCGAAGGTCTTCTTGAACGCGTGGGCCTGGGGCACCGCAAGCAATTTCTACCCAGGGATTTGAGCGGTGGTGAGAGGCAGCGGGTAGCGATAGCCCGGGCCTTGGCCGGCTCCCCGTCGCTGGTCTTGGCGGACGAACCGACCGCAAATCTCGATTCAAAGAGCGGCCACGAGGTCATCGAGCTGCTCCGCGAGGTGGCAAATGAAGGTCGCCGGGCCGTGGTACTCGTCACACATGACACACGCAACCTTACAATCGTCGACCGAGTCATCCATCTCGAGGACGGTCGAATCGTGCAGTGATATCGCGACGCCGACTGATAAGCAGCGTCATTCCAGTGATCCTTTTAGGAGGCCTGGCGTCAGGCTTCCTTGTGTGGCACAACCGCTCATCTTTCAAAACCGAGATCACTCAGCTCGGAAGCATAAACTTTACGATCTCGGCAAATGGAAAGATCGCTTCTTCCGAGCAAGTCGAAGTAGGCCCGAAGGTGGGCGGGTTAGTCAGCGAATTAATGGTCAAAGAAGGCGACATGGTTCACGCGGGGCAGATCATTGCGCGCCTCGACGACCAAGAGCTCAAAGCAAGGTTACGCCAGGCATCTTCTTCGGTTGAGCAAGCCCGCACGACCATCGACGTGGGACAGGTCCAGGTGGCTCAGAGCGACGATCAACTCGCTCGCGTGCAACGTCTCTTCGACAGCGGGGTAGCTCCTCGTGCCGAGCTTGATGATGCTCATCATGCCGCCAATCTACGTGCGGCGCAGCTTCGGACGGCCGCCGCGGCACACCGGGAGGCACAGGCCTCTCTCGGTTACATTCGGACGCAACTTGACAATACCGTTGTGCACGCTCCCTTGAATGGCCGGGTCATCATCAAGCACCGAGAGCGCGGCCAGGTGGTGCCGGCGGGAGATCCGTTGTATACGATTGCCGACAGCATGAATTTGTTTGTACGGGCTGAAGTCGATGAATCGGATGCCGGAAAAACGAAAATCGGCATGCCCGCAATCATTACCTCAGATGCCTTCCCCGGTCGCAAGATCGCCGGCAACATTTCCAAGATCGCGTGGCGTGTGGGCCGCAAACGTGTCCTCACGGACAATCCTGCAGAGATGACCGATACGAAGGTTCTAGAGGCGGAGATACCGATTCCGCCAGATCCGCAACTGCGGATCGGCATGGCGATGGACGTGAAAATCAACACGGGCCAGAAGGACAAAGCCCTCCTCATCTCGCGCTCCGCAGTGCAGCGCCGGGGACAGGACATCCTGGTTTTGGTTGTCAAGAACGGCGTCGTGGAAGAACGTCCCGTTCAACTTGGCGCGTTTGAAGGCCAGATCGTCGAGGTCACTGCCGGATTGCAGCCCGGGGAGGCTGTGGTCGTGGGGAAAGAATGAAGGTGGGCAAGATCCTGGCAACGCTTGCTGTCTGTGTCGTGTGCTGGACAGGAGCCTGCCTGGCAGCCCCTGGCCTCCCTCACACCCCGCGCGATCTGACGCTGGAAGAGAGCTTGCGTCTTGCGTCGGAGGGCAATCTGCGGGTGCAGTCCACCCGATTTGAGGCCGCTGCATTCGCGGAGGAGGTTCCAAAAGCCTTCAAGGATTTTTTGCCGAAGCTGCGTAGTGACCTCCGTTATTTTGTACAAGGGCCTCGCCCTGTGATAGCGTTTCCCCCGAATTCGCTTGTCGTTCCACCGATTCCCGGCTCGTTGCCCAACGGTCTCTCTATTCCTGCCGAGAGAACCGATATCGTCGCCGGCACGGCCTGGGACTACTACCTGCGTATCCGCCTCGATCAACCCTTGTTTACCGGCTTTCGGCTGAGCAGTACATATGCCGTGGCGAAAATAGACAAAGACATCGGCAGCGCCCGCCTGACACGCATTCAGCACGATACGGTGCGGCAGGTGAAGGTGGCATTTTTTGCAGTGTTGAAGGCGAATGAGGAACGCCAGGCCGCCGAGGCCCGGATTCAGATGCAACAAGCGGAAATGCGCTACACGGAAAGTTCCATTGCCGGAGGCCGGGCGACGGCTAACGCGCTGCCGCCGCTTCGAGCCAGACTGGCGGCGTTTCGCCAAGAGGCGCTGGAGACTGGTCTGCGTGCCGACGTGGCGCAGGAGGATCTCAAGCGACTCATCGGGTTGGAGGCGGGTGAATCCATCCGGCTTGTGTTTCGCCCAGAAGAGCGTGTGGTGACGCTCGACGCGGAAGAGGCGGCGCGTATTGCTCAAGGACAAAGTCCGGACCTGCGGGAAGTGGCGTACGGCGTGGACCGGGCGCGCGAAGCCATCACGCTGGCCCGCAGCGGTTACTATCCACGGGTCGGGCTCTTCGGCAGCTTTGAGAAGCAAAAGGACGTGATTATCCATCCGCTCGGAGAGATTCTAAGCGCCGGGGTCGAAGCCAATTGGACATTCTGGGAGTGGGGCCGGACGAACCATGAGCGCGCCCAAGCGGAGTTGCGCCACCATAAGGCAGTGATTGATTTGCGAGAGCAGCAGGCAGCTATTTTGCAGCAGGTACGGGTTGGCTTGGCGGACGTGCGTGTCGCCGAAGGCCGGGTAAATGCTTTGCGGGAGGAAACTGAGGCCGCGCGCAACGGACTCAAATTTGCCGAGGACCGATTCCGGGACAAAGTGGGCGTCGAGCGTGACGTCGCCGTTGCCCGGTTCGATTTGACGCGTGTTCTTGCACGCTACCGGGCGGCCGTGTATGAATCTTACATTGCTCAAGCGCATCTCCAGCGCAGCCTTGGCCTCGAACAATTGCCGACAGAGGCTGGACGACCGATCCAGATGAGCGAATCAATGGCTCCATCGATCCCATGATTGATCTGTTTTGTTACCCCGAAGATGGAATTCGAGATCAGTCCCGATGAGGCGAGGAAAGCAGTTCGCGAGGACAAGTGACGATCGATGGCTCTCGCGGGAGTTGAGCCTGAAGGTACTGCTCACATTCCGGACAGAGTTCATGCCTGAACTCTGCCATCGAGTGTTTCGTGACAAAGGTTTCGATCCCGCTCCAGTATCCGTTTCCTTCCCGAATCTTCTTACAGGAAAGGCAAAACGGCAGCATGCCTCGGAGAGTCTTGAGATTGGCGAGTGACTCCTGCATTCCGCGAACGACATCCTCACGGGCGCCCTCAATCCGTTGCTGCCGCATAACCAGAGCAGCAATTCCCCAGAGGACGGTAACGCCCATCAAGCGGTTGAAGATCCCGGCGCCAATCGATGTACCGCCGGGATCTATGTACAGGTAATCAACCCACAGTCCCAGAATGATGAAGGCGGTGCAGATTCCACTCAGAATCAACGTCGATGTGCGGTCCTGCAACCGCGATGCAAAAAATACCAGTCCGATGTACGGGAGCCAGACGACCCAGCCTAGCGGCGTCACCAGATCGACCACAAAGACAAGACTGGCAACTAGGATCATGGCAATCAGGAAGAGCGAAAGGTGATGTGAGCGAATATCCATACTGTCCCTCGCATAGCGGGGATCAAGTGTCGCGCCTGCTGTCAACCTTGTCAAGAGAAAAGCTTTGATACAAAAGGAGCATATACCGCGGCTTTTCTTTTGACTAAAAAGGGCGTCGGGAAATTCTCCGAAGAGGTCCGATGATGACTGTCGGGATGCGAGATCTTCTATTCTTGGTATGTGCCGTGGTCCTTGCCGGTTGTTACTCCATGCGCGGATCGGAGGGTGGGGGGCAGACGGCTTATGTTCCACCGCGGCAGGTCAATGTCTCAGACATCGCGCTTCCCGCAGGCTATAGAATCGAGCCAGTTGTTACGGGGCTGACATTTCCCACGGCGGTGACATTCGATGAATCGGGCCGTCCGTTTGTCCTTGAAGCCGGGTATTCGTACGGCGAACTGTGGACGGCGCCAAGATTACTGCGCGTGGAACCAGAGGGGCAATTGAGCGTTGTTGTGACCGGCGGCGCCAATGGGCCATGGACCGGGGTCGTTTTTCATGACGGGAACTTTTATATCGCCGAAGGCGGGGAACTCGAAGGAGGGCGCATCCTGCGGATCACCCCTGGGGGAAAGATTCAAGTAGTCATTGAGAATCTTCCGAGCCTCGGAGACCACCACACGAACGGACCCGTCGTCGGTCCTGATGGATGGCTCTACTTTGGTCAAGGTACCGCGACAAATTCCGGTGTGGTCGGTGAGGACAATGCCGCCTTCGGGTGGCTGAAACGTCAGGCGAAATTTCATGACACACCGTGTCGTGACATTCAGTTGGCCGGCGAAAACTTTATGTCCGGCAATCCTCTGGCCCCGGATACTACTGAGAAGGTGACAACCGGCGCCTTTTCCGCCTTTGGAACCCCGACGGCCAAAGGCCAAGTCATTCATGGAACAGTACCTTGCAACGGCGCCGTGATGCGCGTGCCGTTGCTGGGGGGGAAACCCGAACTTGTTGCGTGGGGATTTCGAAATCCGTTCGGGTTGGCATTTTCTCCAAACGGGCAGTTATATGTGACGGATAACAGCTACGATGTGCGCGGGAGTCGCCCGGTCTTCGGGACAGGGGATCTTCTGTGGCGTGTGCAGGCAGGCGCCTGGTACGGCTGGCCGGAATTTCATGGGTCGCTTCCGTTAGACAAAGGGAATCGATTCATGCCACCGGGCAAGACGACACCGACACGCCTACTCGCGGAACATCCGAGCACACCTCCGGAACCCGTTGCCGTGTTCGACGTACATTCTTCGTCTAACGGCTTTGATTTTTCCACACACAAGGGCTTTGGCCATGTCGGACAGGCGTTTGTCGCTCAGTTTGGAGACATGGCACCGGGAGTCGGAAAAGTGCTGGCTCCTGTGGGTTTCAAAATAGTGCGCGTTGATACTGCCACAGGAGTCATTGAAGATTTTGCGGTCAATAAAGGGAAAATCAATGGACCTGCATCCTGGCTGCATACGGGCGGATTGGAACGACCCGTGTCTGCGCGGTTTAGTCCGTCCGGCGAGACCTTGTACGTCGTCGACTTTGGCGTGATGGTCGTGACCGACAAGCCTCTGCCACAAAAGCAAACCGGAGTGTTGTGGCGAATTTCAAAAGACCCTGGCCCGGCATCGAGGTGACCGTTCCCGTCGCGGCGGCGATGTCGCTTCTCCTCAGCATTCTCATGCTGGTCTCGGGGTGCGGGTCAGCGCGGCGGACGGAGCCGATCGCAGGGCCGATGTCTGTTGCCGCGGGAGATCTCACACAGGGAAGGAAGCTGTTCATGAAAACCTGTGATCAATGTCATCCCCGCGGGGAGGCGGGCTTAGCTCCCGCGCTCAACAACAAGCCGCTGCCGGCATTTGCAATAAAGTTTCAAGTGCGGCACGGTTTGGGGGCCATGCCTTCATTTTCAAAAGACGACATTAACGATCAGGAACTCGAAGAGATCATTCGTTATCTTCAGGCGTTGCGACAGCATCAGTGACGGCAAACTCTGCGTTTCAGTCGCCGCACATTCCACATTCCACCCAATAGCTCATGGGTGTCGAGGCTTTTAGCAGGCTGAACATCCGGAAAGACCTTGCCCTTCTTTGCGTGTGTCTTGGAATGACTGGCGGACTTGTGACGGTTGTGGGTGCCGCCGAAGAGCTTCTGGAAGAGGTGGTCGTGACCGCCGCGCGCGTGCCCCAGGCGGCTAGTCAAGTGGCGGCTCTCCAGACGACCTTGTCCCGTGATTATATTCTCACCACTCCTTTCAGGGGTGGCGATCAGGTGGATGATCTGCTTCGCTATGTGCCGGGTTCCCAGCCAAGCACTCTTTCGAGCCGCTATAACCATCCGACCGCTCAGTTTCTGAGCCTGCAGGGGCTGGGCACCAGGCGGGCGCTGGTGCTCTTGGATGGAGTCCCCTTAAATGATGGGTTCGGCGGTTGGATCAATTGGGGACGCGTGCCGGACGATATCGCGCGCGTCGAGGTCGTCGCTGGAGGCGGCTCAAGCTTGTATGGAACCTGGGCGATGGGCGGCGTCGTGCAGATCCTGACAGAGGAGCCCAGCATTGGACCCGGCCTTCGTGTCGAGAGCGGGGCAGGGAATCTCGATACGTATCGGCAATCGCTTTCAACGCGGTATGGCACAGACCGGCTGGAATTAAAACTGGGCTACCGCTGGTATCATTCGAATGGATTTATCACCGTTCCATCCGATGCGCGCGGTCCGGTGGATCGAGCGGACGACTCCCGGCATGAAAATTTTAATGGTGCCGTTGCCCTGAATCTAAACTCCGGTACCAAGTTGACACTCTCCGGTGGGCTGTTTCGTGAGGACCGATCCTTCGGCACACCATTGAGCCTTGCCAACCGGACGATTGGAAGTGCGGCTGTCGGCTTGGAGCGGGACGTCGGTGCCGGGCAGTGGGAAACAAAACTCTTCGCGCAATGGGAGACGTTTCGGAATTTGACATCACGGATCCTGCCAAATCAGACACTACGGGTGGGTGAGACCCGGGATACGATTCAAGTGATTCCTCATGACGACTTTGGCGGCTTTAGCCAAGTGATGCTGCCGTTTGATTCTCACAATCGTCTTGTCATCGGCACTGATGCGCGGGCGATCATTGGGCAGTCGGAAGAGGAAATCTTCCCGACCGGCAACGGTCCGATCACCCACACCCTGGCCCGAGGGAAGCAAGTAGGCGCCGGACTGTTCAGCGAATGGATTGCGTTACCGACAGAGCGACTGAGTATAGTTCCCAGCTTCCGCTGGGACTGGTGGAAAAATTTTGACGGCCACGTGATCGCTCAATCAGGAGATGAAACCGCGCCGCGCGATCGCGATGCCAGCGTCGTGAGCCCGAAGCTGGCGCTCCTATACCAGTGGAGCCCAACCGTACGCACAGCCGCTTCCGTCTACCAAGCGTTTCGGGCGCCGACGTTGAACGAATTGTACCGAGGGTTTGCATTTTCTGGATTCCGGTTTCTGGCAAACGAGAATTTGAATCCCGAACGCCTGACCGGCGGCGACGCAAAAATTGAAACGGAGGTCGCCCAGCGTCGAGTCCGGCTTCGAATGAGTGGACATTATGATGAAGTGAAGGATCAAATCGTCTTTATCTCTCAGGGGCCCCTCGCCGCGCGCCGTGAGAATGTCGGTCGTGTGCGCTCCACCGGAGGAGAAGCGGACGTCAAGGTTCAGACCGCAAAGTATCTCACATTGAATGTTGGGTATGCCTACACGGATGCGGTCATCACAAGTTTTTCTTCGGACACGACTCGCGAGGGGCGACAGGTTCCAATGGTGTCACGGCACCAGATTGTAGCCGGCCTGACGGTTGCGGCTCCTCGCTGGGGCGAGGTCACGCTTCTTGTACGCTATCTCTCGCGACAGTTTGCCGACGATCTGAACACCCAATCCATTGCGGATTTCGTCGTCCTGGACGCCTCGTTCAAAAAAAAGATCGGACAAGCCTTGCGGCTCTTTCTGGATGTGGAAAATCTAACGGATAGAAAATACATTGCAACACAAACGGGCACGATCAAGACCCTCGGAGCACCGTTACTGGTGCTGGGAGGCCTGACGGTAGAATACTGAGTGCCCACGCATCGGCGGTCCGTCAACACCCTGATATTGCGAAGATGGATGATTGATTTGTCGCCCTGGGATTAGTACACTCGGCCAGTTCCATCAAGGGTCATGCCTATGTTTAGCTTTAGTTTGTTTCCCCGGACGCTCGCGTTTTTCGACATGTTTAATGAAGCGGCGCAGAACATGGTTGTGGGGAGCCGCCTGCTGAAAGAAATGATGGAGACCTACAGCAATACGGAGGAGAAGGCCCGTGAGATCAAACGCGTCGAATCCGCCGGCGATGCCATCACCCACACGATTTTTCGAAGCCTGAATCAGACATTCATCACGCCGATTGATCGGGAGGACATCTATGCCTTGGCCAGTTGTATTGACGATGTGCTCGACTTCGTGGAGGCCACTGCCGATCAGATGGTGGTGTTCAAAATAGAAAAGCCGACTCAGGAAACTATCAAGCTCGCAGACATCATATACCGGGCGTCCGATGAATTGGGACGGGGTATCGCCCAACTTGGGAAAGCCACGGACCTGAGCGCGACCTTCGTCACGGTGAACAGCCTCGAGAACGAAGCCGACCGCATTACTCGCGACGCGATAGCCAGGCTGTTCGAAAACGAGCGGGATGCCGTCGCGGTGCTCAAGTGGAAGGAGATCTATGAGAGTCTGGAAGAAACCACCGACCGCTGCGAAGATGTGGCGAATGTCCTGGAGCGCATCCTCTTGAAGCATGTCTAACTCTTCTTTCTTTCTCATCCGTCCCGTAATGCCTGCCGCAGAGGATGTTTGATCCAACCCTGATCCTAGTCCTGGTAGTGGTCTTCGCGCTCCTGTTCGATTTCTCGAATGGGTGGCACGACAGCGCCAACGCCATCGCCACAGTGGTGTCGACTCACGTCCTCTCGCCGGGCCAAGCGGTCATGTTGGCAGCCGTTTTGAATATTGCCGGGGCGTTTATGTCGACGGCGGTCGCCAAAATGATCGGCGGTGGGATCGTCGAACCTGCATTGATTAACCAACTGACTGTCATCGCCGCACTTTCCGGCGCCATCGCGTGGAACCTCTTTACGTTGATGTTAGGTCTCCCGAGTAGTTCCTCACATGCGCTGATCGGCGGCATCATCGGCGCCGCCCTGGCACAAAGCGGCTGGACCGCGGTCAAGTTTTCGGGGCTTCGGACAGTTTTGGAAGCCCTCTTACTATCGCCATTGATGGGCTTCGTTCTCGGATATCTATTTATTCTCGCCATCTATTGGTTATTCTTTCGAGTACCGCGCGGCGTGGCCAATCGATCATTCCGGCGACTCCAGT
>JBBRRL010000010.1:0-14406 GCA_038200775.1 Nitrospirales bacterium | reverse complement strand
GGCCCAATCGCGACCTGAATGTCGGGGCGATCGTAGCGATGGCGCCGAGCTTAAGACCCTATGCGGATCTTCTGGGAATTGATGAAGTGCGAGTCCGGGAAGTGCTTCAGTCCTGGGGACCTGGGCGATATGATGCCGAACTCAATCAAGATGGCAAGGCCTTCCGCCCTGACGGTAGCACCGCAGCTACGCTTTTGCCGCCGGCGTTCGGACTAGCCGGCGTACACCTTCATACTTATACCGGTTGGGGCAGCGTCACCTATTGGAACGCCTATGTCGCGAATACCCAAATGAATGGTCAGGGTACATTCTTCGATCCCCGCTTGCGCAATGCCAAGCAGTTCCCAATTGGAAGCAAGGCGGGATTCGACAGTATCCGCCACCAACCGGATCTAGTGACAGGCAAACTGGCGGCGCTGCACTTCTACCAACTGGGGATTCCTGCGCCAACGCCCCTTGAGGATTCGTACAATAAAGAGGGTGCAGGCCGGGGCAAGTTTGTCTTTGAGGGCAAGGCCAGGTGCGCGACATGTCATGTGCCACCGCTCTTTACTGAGCCCGGCTGGAACATGCACAAGCCAAGCGAAATCGGCATCGATGACTTCCAAGCAAACCGTTCCCCTGATAAACAGTATCGGACGACACCGTTGCGAGGTCTCTTTACCAGGGCAAAGGGCGGCTTCTACCACGATGGACGCTTTCCCGAACTGATGAATGTGGTCAATCACTATGACCGTCACCTACAACTGAGTCTGACGGCAGAGGAAAAAGGTGATTTGGTGGAATATCTGAAATCTTTATAACAGGAGACAACAAAGAGACAGCCTGCTTTATTTCGGCTTCGCGGGAGATGCCCCCAACGTCTTTGCGATGGCCCTTCCCTAGAGGTGTGCCGAAGGGAGGCTTGCCGGTTCCACGCAGGGTACGAAGGGTAGCGAGTCCGTGGCATCCTGCCGGGCCAGGCGCCGAGCCCGGGTATGGGGCATTGTGAACGATATCAACAGCCAGCATGGGCTGCGTCCCTTCTCAGCCTGTTTATTAAACCCGATCGTGATCAATCCGGAACAGACGACACACGATGGAACTGTTAGGTTTGAGCATCATCCGGGAGAGCAAACCATGGCACATAGACAGACTGTAGCGGACCATATCTTTGATGAAATTGCCTTGATGGCCACGATGGACGACCAGCTCCTGAAGTGGTTCTTCGGGATGGGCTTTCTGCTCAACATAGTTTATTTCATTGGCTGCGCCGTCGGGTATGTCTAGAGGTCTTCAGGTCACTCTCAACGAGAAAGCGAGGTGGGCCAATGTCGCGAAAGGCTACTGCAATAAAGCCAACGGCCTCTCGTCCGCCAATCAACCCGGCTGTGGACACACTGGCTTACGAAATGTGGCTGGCGCAGGAGGTTGAACATGGGCCTGTGGAAGATCGCCTTGCTGCAGAAGGGCTCCTGCTTGAAGAACTTCAAGGTCGAGGATCTCAGCGAACGGGAAGCAAGGCAAGCAGAAAATCAGCTGCGAAATAACCATGCACTGTCAGTGCAGCTGGCAGAAGGATGAGAGGACGTTAAGTACTCTTCCGCTCCGCATCACCCAAGTCAACAACTCAAAGCGCTAGTCAGGCGATGACTAAGGAGGGACAATCCATGAGCACACTCGCAACGGCGTCAGCCGTTATGCCCAAGCTGATGAGCGGGGAATTGGTCGCCGAGGGTACCATGGCGTTCCAATTTGAAAAACCAGCTGGCTGGACGTTCAAGGCCGGCCAGTTTCTCGACATGATGTTGATGGATCCTCCCGAGACTGATGCTGAAGGCAACATGCGATCATTTTCGATCGCAAGTGCGCCCCATGATGAAACCTTAATGGTGACGACTCGCATGCGCGATACCGCCTTCAAGCGCGTATTGATGACCATGCCTGCGGGAACGAGGGTGAAGATCGAAGGCCCATCCGGTAATTTGACGCTGCACGCTAACGCCGCCCGAGCGGCCGTACTGTTGGCCGGTGGTATTGGAGTGACGCCGTTCCGAAGTATGGTTTTTGGGGCCGCGAAGGAGAAGCTCCCGCATCACATTTTCCTTTTCTATTCAAACCGTCGACCGGAAGATGCACCGTTCCTCGAAGAACTTCAGGCGCTGGAAAAGGACAATCTGAACTATAAATTCCTTGCGACAATGACAGGAATGGAGAAATCACATCGTCCATGGCACGGCGAAACAGGTATGATCACAAATGAAATGCTTTCCAAACATGTGAAGAGCTCAGAGTCGCCCATCTACTACATCGCCGGGCCACCCACAATGGTGAAGGGATTACACCAAATGCTCAAAAAAGCAGGAGTGCAGGAAGACGACATGCGCGCGGAAGAGTTCGCAGGCTACTGAGCGAACCTGAACTCGCCCATCAACGCAGCACGTACGGCTTGTCCACGGTTGACCCAGCCTGTCACGGGGGATGGCACTTCACAAGTTGTTTCGCGACATGGTGTAGGCACGTACCCGTTTCAGAAAATTCTTCTGAGCCTCCGGATCGTGCAGCCGACTTTCTTCCTCAGCCGGCATGAGGGGAAAATGCTCCCTGAAAGCCTGTGCGAACAGGCCGACTCCGTCTCGTTGCTCCTTTCCTTCTGTGCTGAATAGAGATACTCCGCCGATCCCGCAACTTGGCGAGCCGCTTTTAAAGACGAAGCCGCGGAGACCGAGGGCCTCCAGTTCCCATACCCGTTGCTGTGCGAAACGGTTCATCGCGTCGTTGTGATCCATTCGTGTGTTGATCGTGATCAGGTGAGGCGCGTGGGATTCACCGACAAGTCGCATCGCATCGCGAGGCACGCCCAATCCAGCTTTTACTTCGGGACACACCGGAACCCAGGCCACAAAGCGACCTAGTCTCTCGAGAAGCATGCTGTCGCGCTTGTGGCCGCCATCATATTCACCCGGTCACCGAGCAAGCACTGACTGATACCTATGCGAAGTGTGTCCCGTCCCATGGAAGCCTGTCCTCATTTCACTGTCAGACAGAGGTCTCTGTCAAGGCACTTGGGGTTATTTGACACCATTCCGATCGACCCCATAGAATGACGGCCATTCGGGTAAAGCGGACGTCTTGGCAGCCGCGGGGTGGGTGGGTGCAATGAACGATCGATTTCTCAAAGCGTGCCGTCGAGAACCCACAGACTGCGTGCCGGTTTGGTTCATGCGCCAGGCGGGGCGCTACATGCAGGAATACCGCAAGATCCGCGAGCGTCATTCTATTCTCGAAGTCTGTAAAACACCGGAGTTGGCGGCGCAGGTGACGCTCCAGCCCATCGAGCGTTTTCCCTTTGATGCTGCAATTATTTTTGCCGACATTCTACTGCCGCTGGAACCGATGGGCGCGCAGTTGGCCTTTCTCGCAGATGAAGGTCCCGTCATCTCCAATCCTGTCCGCGACCGTGCCGCGGTGGATGCGTTAAAGCCCATCGCTCCGGAAGCCCTGGGCTTTGTGTATGCGGCGATCCAGTTGGCCCGTAAGGCTCTTGACGGCCGGGTCCCGTTGATCGGGTTTGCCGGCGCTCCGTTTACGCTCGCCAGTTATCTCATCGAAGGCGGCTCTTCAAGGAATTATATCGAGACGAAGCGTTTCATGTACCACGCGCCGGAGGCCTGGCACCTTCTCCTGGACAAGTTGGCGCGGGTGATTACTGGCTACCTGAAAGCCCAGATTGAAGCGGGCGCTCAGGCAGTCCAGCTTTTTGATTCATGGGTGGGAGCCTTGAGTCCCGATGACTACCGGGAATACGTCCAGCCTCACGTACAGCTCATCTTTGATGCATTGAAGGGCACGAATGTTCCCTGTATCCACTTCGGAACGGGTACCGCGACATTGCTTGAGCTCATGGAGCAAGCTGGGGGAACCGTCATCGGAGTCGACTGGCGGATCAGATTGGATGAGGCCAGGCTCCGGCTTGGCGAAGACGTCGCGATACAAGGCAATCTGGACCCGGTGGCGCTTTTTGCCCCTGTGCATGAGATCAGGCGACGGGTGGAAGCGATACTGAGCCAGGCCGGCACAGGACCCGGGTTTATCTTCAACTTGGGTCATGGCATTTTGCCTGGTACGCCTATCGAAAACGTCCAGGCGACCATCGAGATGGTTCACAAATTGAGCACGCGATGAACGACGGAGAAGGATTGCATTGCTCATCGGACAGCCCTGAGGTGACTGTGGACGACACTAGGATCGGGGTCCTTTTGATGGCGTTAGGCGGTCCCGACTCGTTGGAAGCAGTTGGACCCTATCTGAAGGAACTTCGGGGCGGGCGTCCCACGCCTGTTGAACTCATTGACGAGATCAAGGAGCGTTACCGAGTGACCGGCGGAAAATCGCCTGTCTTGGGGATCACGACTGAGCTTGCCGATAAGCTCGAGCATCGTCTTTCAGCAAACGGATTGCCGGCAAGGGTGTATGTAGGCTTCCGGCATTGGCATCCATTCATCGGCGACGTGTACCGCCGGATGGAAGCTGAAGGCATCCGACGCGTCGTGGGAGTGTGCATGGCGCCGCAGAACTCGCAGCTGACCGTCGGTGCCTATATCAGGAAAGTGGAAGAAGCGCGCGCACAGTCTGCGATACCGGGCACCTTCACCTGGGTCCCAAGCTGGAACACGCATCCCCGGTTGATCGACGCCATCGCGGCCAACATCGAGACGACACGACAACGGTTCCCGCCTGAGAGCTGCGTGACGCTTCTATTCACCGCGCACAGCCTTCCTTCACGGATTGTCCAAGAGGGCGATTCCTATCCGCAAGAGGTGCGGGCGACGGTTGAGGCCGTGGTGGCCCGGGTGAGACCGAACCTCTGGAGGTTTGCGTATCAAAGCCAGGGACGCTCGGAAGAGCCGTGGCTCGGGCCCACCGTGGAAGCGACATTGGATGAGTTGGAGCGAAGTGGGCATCGGGAAGTGCTTGTGGCGCCGATCGGGTTTGTCTCGGACCATGTCGAGATTCTATATGACATCGATATCGAGTTTCAAAAACTGGCGACGCAGAAAGGAATACGGCTCGAGAGAATTCCCATGTTGAATGCGACGCCGCCGCTCGTCGAGACCCTCGCGGACGTCATTCACGCACATCTCCAGGAGACCCGCTCACTCGCTCCGGCGTGAGCGCATGCGGGCGAGGCCCTATCACGTCGTCATCATCGGCGGAGGCATCACCGGCCTCGCTGCCGCGTATACCCTCCATGAAGCTGCTGCGAAAAATCCCTCTACCGGTATAGCGCTGACGTGCAGCCTTGTGGAGGGCTCAGAGCGGCTCGGCGGGAAGATCCTCACGGATCATTTTGACGGCTTTGTGATCGAAGGAGGGCCGGAGTCTTTTCTCGCACAAAAGCCTTGGGGCATCGAGCTGTGCGAACGCCTGGGTCTTGCGAATAGCCTCATCGGTACAAACCCAGAGCATCGCAAAACCTTTGTGTGGCTCCGAGGCCGGCTTCATAAACTGCCCGAGGGCCTGGTGATGGGGATTCCAGCCAAACTCGGGCCTTTTTTACGAACAACGCTTCTGTCCTGGCCGGGAAAACTGCGTCTCGCCGCGGAACTCTTCATTCCTTCAAATCCACGTCCCGGCGATGAATCCTTAGGCACATTTTTTCGGCGACGATTGGGCAGGGAAGCCGTGGACCATATTGTGGAGCCGCTGCTGACCGGCATCTATACCGGGGATGCCGATCGACTCAGCATCCTTGCGACGTTTCCCCGTTTTCGGAAAATGGAACAGGAGCATGGCAGTCTCCTGAAAGCTCTGTGGCATGCGAAGCGGCAGTCGCGAAAGGCAGACAACGCCGGTGTCATCTCGACTCCGTTTGTCACACTGCGCGAGGGGCTGGGCCATCTCGTGCACACGCTCGAAAGCAATCTCAAGGGCATCACCGTGTTGACAGGCATGTACGTCCGTGAAATTGGCCGGCAGGATGAACCGCGTTATGACGTTGTCACGAACGCTCGTTCCATTGCCGCGGACGCGGTGATCGTGACGACGCCCGCCTATGACGCGGCCGGGCTGCTTACCCCTCTGGATCCACTGCTTGGTGAGCATCTTAGAGGTATTGTGTATGCCGGGAGCGTGACGATCTCACTCGGCTTTCGAAAACTCGATCTTCGTCATGACCTGGATGGCTATGGCTTTGTGGTTCCGCGCGTCGAACATCGCGAGCTGACGGCGTCGACGTGGACCTCTTCCAAATGGGATCATCGGGCGCCCCAGGACTCGGTGTTGCTGCGATGCTATCTGGGGGGAATTGGGCGGGAACGGGTTCTGGAACGGACTGACCAGGAGCTCATCGAATTGGCGCGAGATGAGTTGCGGCTCATGCTTGGAATTGATCAGGCTCCAATGCTCGCCCGGGTGTATCGTTGGCCTCGGGCGATGCCTCAGTATCAGGTTGGACATCTTGACCGGCTTGCTGCAATCACCGAAAGACTTGCCAGGCTGCCTGGGGTTTTTCTGGCAGGCGCCGGCTATCGCGGCGTAGGAATCCCGGACTGCATTCACGACGGAATCGCTGCAGCAGAGGACGTCTGCCGCTATTTTGACAAGGCGCTCCCGACCTTCGTATAGTACGCCGCGTAGTCGTGCAACCACAGTCGAGGAGATGTTTCCGAATGGGGGAGGTTCAGCCCACCGCGGTGAAGTATGATGTAAGCCTATCCGCAGGACCTTTTCGCGAGCCCGGAAAAGACGTTCTTTCCTACGATTTTTTTGTCAACCGCAAAGGATGGACCATTCCCAGGGTCATGCGGGTGTTCGTAGACATCAAAACCGAGTTGGAGCTTTTTCAGCAGCGCATCCTGGCTGTCACTGGGGGATCGCCGGGCCAACAACTGAAGCTCATGCAAATGCTGACGCGGTTGATTGCCGATCAGAAAATCGCAATCGTTCTTGAAGAAGGCCGGATCGAAAAAGCTTCGGAAGTGCTGGTCCCGGCCTTTACCGGAAACGACGGGTATCTGTTACCGAAGCTTGAGGCGTGGATGATGGAGGTGAAAGAGAAAGTCCGAGAGGATATCAGGAAAACCGTCGGTCTGTAACCCGCTTCAGTATCCTCCCACTCTCCCGCGATTGCCGAAGGCTCCCGGCGCCTGTTCAGTGGCGGCTTTCGTGGTCTTTTTCTCCTTCTGCGGCTCGCCATACGGGTGCAGTGCGGGTGAATCCCAAATCACCTGATTGCCCGGGGCCAGATTCGCGGCTTCAATAAAATGCTGACGCGCATCATCTTTCGCTCCGAGATATGACAACGATAGCCCCAGGTTATAATGGGCCTCGGCGCAATTCGGCGCCAGGGTGACGGCCTCCATGAACCTTTCCTTGGCAGCCTCGTAACGTCCCTCGGTGTAGAGCGCCATGCCCGCCTGATTGCTTTGCACCACGCCGAGTGGTTTGCAAGTGACAGCTGACAGGGGAGGGCGGACTGCCGGAGTCTTGGTTGAAGAGCACCCGACGAAAACGAAGACGATTGCGAGGACGAAAAGCTGAAAGGAACGGCTCATCATAGACTGAATCACGATAACATAGAGCTTACCAGTGAGCAAGCAACCTGCCACACGCGGCTTTCCCTTGCCTACATGCTCTCGATTGGTTATGATTTTTGCTATGTCGCTCGGGGCTAACATCCAAGCTTGGCGCGTCTCACGAGGATATTCTGGGGCAGCCCTCGCCAAAAAGGCGGATATCCTGGAGGACACGTTGGCATCGATTGAGTCGGACACCTTCGACGCTCCCGTGTCAATTCTTCCGGCAGTAGCGGGGGCTTTGGGAATCCCTGCCTCCTGGCTGTGGGCGGATCCAAGACACCTGACCCTGCTCATGGAGGGGGGCGAAGATGACAATCTTAAGACCCACTCAACCTTGCGCGTAGATCCTGTCATGGAACAGGTCCTTCGCACTGCCAACATTGAACCGGAGATGTACGTATTGCTGACTGCTATTGTGCAAAGCGGCGAGCCAAAGCTTGTGCGAGCGGCGCAGGCAAGCTTGCGCAGTCTCGCGAAACAGGCGAAGCAGCCGACAGTGCCGTGGGAGTCACGCCCTTCCGGGCACTTTGAACCGCCAAGCGATTAGTCCCGCGCGCCGACTCACGAACTGCCCCTTTTCCAGCGCCGAGGTCTGAAGATTCCAGCGGTAATCTTCGGGGATGAGACAACAGGTATGTGAAAGAAGCGGATTACAGGTCTAGGAACATTTTTCGCTGTTCATAGGGGCCTGTGACAATCAGAGTCTCGACCTGGTTCTGCAACCGTTTCTTATCCACGGGGTCCATTTTCAAAAATTCCATTCCGACCCGTGTACTAAGAGAGCTTCTCACGATAGCATCCAGCTCTATTGGCAACTTTAGCGCTGGGATATGCATGGTCAGAGACAGCACCGCGCCGTGCTGCAGCCGGGAGTCGGTATCAATCGTACAGCCTCGAATTGAAAGCGTGGTTACGGTGCCTTTGCCTCTATTGTGGTCGCCTCGAAATGTTACCGGAAAATTTGCCGAGAGGCGTTGATACTCACGATTGTTCTCACGGCGGTTCTTGCGGAAATCCTTCCATTGCATTACCCAAAAACGCCGGGCACAGAGCTGACATCGAAATGGAGACATATGTAGCTTACCGAGCATGCAAGCAATCGTCCCCGTTTGGGGCGCTCGGCAAACGTAGTCCGTAGAGCACCGCTTACAGATTGGAATCCCCATGGACGAGAGCTCCTCCTTGAGATTTTTCCTAATCTATAGCAAGCAATCGCCGTACCCCCCATGATTAGTGTATAAAACAAAACTATATCAATTAGATAGAACCGCCCCCGAAAATCCACGCCAATGAAACTGCTCTGGGAGGGGACGTGTGGATAGCCGTGTCCTCAGTTTTATGAAGGGGTTTACCCCTGACGGTTACCCCTGGGCGCTTCAAAGAGGGCTCTTGTCAAGCGCAAGGCAACAGGGTAAATAACAGCGCGGGGACCCCACATTATTACTCGGGAGCGCAAACCCTGCGACCTGTGGCGCGAAAACTACTCTTCTGCTTTACTGTTACTTATGTGCTCGGCTGTACCTCAAAAACACTACCCCCAAGCCATCATGATGTTGTCGTTGAACGGTGGGTGGGAAAAAACAAGGCGCAGCTCATTGCCGCGATGGGACCGCCCACTCGGGAAACAAAATTGTCGTCCGGGGAAACGACTCTCGTGTGGGAACGAAAGGGAGGATGCTATATCACATTTAATACTGACAAGGCCGGCATTGTAGAGTCCGGGCACGACCGCTGCGGCAAAGATTAGGACTGCAGGTTAGCTGCTATGACTACTCGTCTTTCCGCAGCGAGCGCAATTGCTCTCTTAATTCTGGAGTGTTCTCATGTTTGTGTGCCGTGACGGCATGATGAACCGCCGCAGTAAACACTTCTTCTTCGGTGCCTGAAATTGCCAGAGTGCAATTCCTCTCAGAGGGATAGGCCCGGCAATCGATGGTCTTTTCCGGTGAGGCTGCCATGGAGGACTCTTTTATGATTTAGCTGAGATTGCCGCTGATTGACCCGCGTCTCATCATGTTGAAGATGGCTTGGATCGTTCGCGGTGCGGAGCCTTCAGTTCGGTTATTCACCAGCACATACGCGCGCCGCTGCTCGCTGACCGCCTGGTTCACGAGACTCACCGTATTCTCACGCATCTCAGGCAAGGATTGCACGATATCGCGATACGGCCTGTAGCGCCGTACAGCATCTTCATATCTTACACCTCGAGGCGTGAGCAGACGAAGTACCACGAAAGGTGCGGTGAAAGTCTCATCCATCAGTCCGTGCTGTTGCAACAGACCCGGCATATGGGTCCAATGGTTATAGACATGCCCAATACCGTGCGTGGTAAGAATGGAACGGTACTCCCTGGTCAACAGGCGTTCGTGCCGGACCTCGATGGCATATTCCCATTCTTTGGGCAGGCGTGACAGAAAGCCGTCGAGTCGTTTTAGGAACTCTTCAGGCTCAAGGTCGAACGTTCGTTGGAATTCGAAGATCAAAGGGCCGGTATGCGGCTTGAACACAGCAGCATACGGAGCTAAAACCTGCTCCTGGAAATAATCCGCATTTAAGAAGTATGGATTGGGTCCGGTGTGGGACCCGTAGCGTGGATGCCTGGTGTAGGCCGGGACAGTGAGTTCTTCCCAGACCTTGGAACACGCCACAAAGTCTTTAGGGACTGGCTGCTGTAGTGCGCCAATTGCCTCGCTGTCGGGGGTTTATAAAACGTGAAGTCAAAACCGACGGTTCGGAACAGCCGGTATCCCTCATACTCATAGCGCGCGTATTCGGCCAGGCAGTCGCTTCTAAATCGACTGGGCTGATAGGGTTGCTTATAGACCAGTCCTTGCCAACCCGGGTATGCCCACGTTGACGTTCCGAAGTGAATGAGGGGCGAGAGCGGGGACAAGGCGACTGGAAGCGCCGCCTGTTCCGGTTGTTCACTCCATAGGCTCAACTGCTCCGAGTCGTCCATTGCCTCCGTCTCGATGCTCCTGCCGCCCGTGCAGCGAATCACGCTAAGATTAACATTACACCCGCTATTTCACCCTCCCGCCCCGAGCCCGCCAGGACGGTCTCTTGTCCCGTGGGCAGCGCCTTTTGCCGATTGCACCCACCCGCCCCGCGGCGGCCGAGACGGCCGCTTTTCCCAGGGCACCCACCCGGCCCTGAAATCATTTCGACCCGTTGCAAATGGAAGGCAACGGCTGCCCCAGACAGATTTCTTGTGTCATCTCACCCGCCCAACCCTGAAATCTGCCAGGACAGATTTCTTTTCCCCTGACCCGTCTTTTGAGGCATCCTTTAAAAAGTACCGCTGACGTAAGATTAGCCAAGACTACGGGAGGAAAGACATCAATGTTTGAGAACAAGATACCGGCGCATTATCGGTTCGAGAAGCAAAAGCACGAGGAGTTCATTGAGGCCGTCGAAACCTTTGGAAAAACCGTCAAAGAGCAGGGGCCGCTGGACGAGAAGACCGCGCATTTAATTCAATTAGCGGCGGCAATCGCGATCCATTCGGAGGGCGCTGTGCACAGCCATGTACGCCGCGCAATCGACAGCGGCGCGACGGTGCCCGAAATCTATCATGCAATTGTCCTACTCACGAGCACATTGGGATTTCCGACAGTCTCGGCGGCATTGAGCTGGGCGGAAGATATTCTGCAGAAGAAGTAAGGCGAAGTTATTCCCTACGGCCTCAGGTCCGAGGCCGCCTAGGTCGGCGTCGGATCATCCTACCGAACAGTGCGCTGTTCCCTAGGGGATGTCCGGCCTTCCGTCAGGAATAAAACCGTCCCGATTCGGCATTTGCACCTGCGGCAAGGTCTGGGCATCCATGACGGCGTCTTCCGGCACGATTTCATTCTTATAGAGAAGCCATGCAACCACCGAGTAAATTTCTTCCGGCGTCAGAGAGTTAAAGTTGTTCGGCGCATTGGCGCCCCAGCCGTGCGGCGCGCCCCCGGGCCGCCTCCTCCCAGTCGCATCTGTTGCTCATCCGGCGAGCGTTCCCCATAGGGTCGGGGCAAGGCGCCGGAACGCGCATGGGGTTGTCCGGAGCGTTGAGTTCTTGAGCACTAACTTTGGGGAGGCCAGGGCAGCCGTACCCAAGGCAGTCATGGTCGCACTTTGCACGAGGAACCTGCGACGGCTCATATCGCGTAAGCCTTCGTCCATTGCGTCCTCCTCGATAAAAATGTTCCGCAATCCGGGGGGCCGGTTTACCAGGCGGTTGACTACCGCAAGTACGGCATGGACTGAGGCGGTACCGGCAGGTCCATGTTATCGACGTAACACCAGGACCACCGTTCGCCGGGTTCGAAGCTCGCCATTACTGGGTGGCCCACATGTTTGAAATGTTTTGTTGCATGGCGGTTTGGCGAGCTGTCACAACATCCGACATGTCCACATGTGAGGCACAAACGCAAATGGACCCAGTCAGCGCCGATTTCTAGACACTCTTCACACCCCTGAGCGGTTGGCGGCACGAGTTTCAGACCGAGTACGTGTTCACATGTCACTAGAGAATTGATTTTCGCCTCCCAGGATGAACTGCCTTCGTAAAGCAGTTATCCTCGCCTCAACGAGTGTGCGGGATCGTCTGGGTACTGACATCTATTCTTCAATATCTGGCCCAAGACCGATCCGGGCACGCAAAAGGTCATGCCGTGTGACAGAGTATATGACCTTGCCGTTCTTCTCGACCGGAAGATTCAATACAGGCAGTTCCGCCATAAGCCGTATTGCCTTGGAAATGCTCGTGGACTGATCGACCGCTATGGCACTGTCATTCATGATGTCCACAGCCCTCAGCGTGGCTAAGTCTTTTCCGCACTCAATTGCCATAAGCACGTCAATCTCGCTGATGAATCCAACGAAGCTACCATTGCCATCAACAACAGGGGCGCCGTTTATGTGGCTTGAGACGAGCTCTGTGGCAATGTCAAGCGCGTTTTGTTCTGCTTGAAAAAGCAAATCGTTAGTCCCGACAATCTGACCTACGGTGTTGAGACCTTCCCCGGGAACGCCTGGTACGTTCATTTATCCTCCTTCAACTCTTCGCCGAGTTGAACGCATGTTGAAAGAAAATTTTTCTTCTCCGCGCCGTCGAAGCCAAGAATTATTTCTATGCTATTGGCCGGGCGAGGCGCATAACGCGCCTCGCCTTGCTATCCTGGGCCCCAAACGATGGCAAGGGGATTATCTTTGGCCGCTCGGCGCGTTCGCTTTCGAGTTCTCAGCCTTGTTTATCGAAATCATTGTGCCATCCCAACCGACTTCAGCCTGCAGCTTGTCACCAGTATTCACGGGGCTATAAACCTTGGTATCGCTTTCGCGATGCAATCTGACCTCGCGGCCCTCATTGTCCTTGACCACGTAGTCTCCGCCCTCGATTCGGAGGACTTCCCCTGTAACGTTGAATTGCGAAGCACGGGATCCGCCGCTCTGCATGGCATCCGGCTGATGGGCCTGTCCCTGTGAGTGGGAGTTCATGACATCCTCATGGGCTTTCGTGCCCCGGCCTGCTCGCGACGCGGCCTGGTCCTTGCCCTGCTCTTTATTTTGGCTGTTTGCGTCGGCCGCTCGAATCCATTTGGCATATCCGCCGATCGTGCGATAGGCGGTGACGTTATCGCCGAGTTGCAGGTTCCCCTCTTTCTTTGTTTTGTTATCGACGCGAAGCCGGGTGAGGTACCCGTCGCTGTCTTGGATCGTGTAGTAATCACTTTCAATTGTTAAGAGTTTGCCCTCAACTTTTGGAAAATCGGGACTCGGAAAGCCAGATTGCTCACCCGCAATTTGAGGGTCCCCGGAGTGCGGCGACGGCATGCCGCTGCGCGGACCGACATTGGAAAAACTACCCTGGTCCTGCTTTTGCCCCCCGGCCCCTTGAGACGACATCCCCTGTTCGCTCGCGGCGTACGCTGTTCCCACACTGAATAGCACAACAATTCCCAGAAGAACTTTCGGTCTCATTTGGTCCTCCCTTGGATGATGTTTGCATTTGGGCTTAAAGACTTAAGCCTGCCGCAAAAACTATCAAACAGATATAGACAAATGAAAAGGCGTTGACAGCAAAATGTCGTCGGGTTTAGGGCCGTTTAACCTGTATCTTTCTCGAAAAGCAGAAACATGTTTTCTTTCAAAGACAAACCCAAGTTTCCCTCCGACACGATCTCCGTATGAACAGTTGCACCCTGACCCAGCCAGCGCTCCTCGCTGGAATCTATTCGTTTGCGCCAACGTCCGCGAGGAATTACCATGCTGCTGTTCTCTGTGCTCTTCCCGAACCGGGCCACCAAGAAGATCTGGCTTCGCTCGTGCCAGCGATGGATGAACAGATCACCGGTACCGGCGTCCGACGACAGCGTCATATGATCTTTACTAAGATGCGCGAGGGCGGGGACGGTTTTTCGAAGTTGTATTAGCTCCTTATAGAACATCAGCACCTCGCGATGACGATTTTTCTCACGTAACTCGTGAGAGAGCTTACTACGCAAAAATGTCTGTTGGTCTTGGGGGTCAGGCAGCTCACCTGTCCACTGGAATCCCGCAAATTCCGACTTCCGTCCCTGCCGAACCGCCTCGATGAGCTGGGGATCAGTGAGACTCACGAAGTACTGGAAAGGCGCGGTGTCGGCATACTCTTCTCCCATGAATAGCAGCGGAATGAAAGGACTCAACAGCACCATGCCGGCCGCGAGCTTGAGCTGCTCAAACGCAACCAAGTGCCCCAGACGCTCACCAAGCATCCGGTTGCCTATCTGGTCGTGGTTCTGGGAGAAAACAACAAAGCGGTGGCTGGGAATATCCGCAGACGAATTTCCATGACACCGTTGGCGGGAGGTTGAATACTGCC